>JAKCDN010000136.1 GCA_021841795.1 Acidobacteriota bacterium
GCGCGGATTTTCCGGATCGATCTCGATTTTCTCACGGATGCGGCGCACGTAGACATCGACGGAGCGGGGGGTGACGAACCTGGCATCGCCCCAGACCGCGTCCAGGAGGTGGTCGCGGCTGAAGACGCGCCCGGGATGGCGGGCCAGATAGTCAAGGAGCCGGAACTCGGTGGCCGTGGTTGTGGTGAGCTCGCCACGAACCTTCAACTGCATGGCCCCGGTATCGATGATCACCTCTTCAAAGCTGATCACAGAGGGCGAAGTGGGGCGCTCGAAGCGGCGAAGCACCGCTTTGACGCGGGCGACGAGTTCGCGGGTGGAGAAAGGCTTTGTAATATAGTCGTCCGCCCCCAGCTCAAGGCCAAGGACGCGGTCATTCTCGCCGGCGCGCGCGGTGGCGAAGATGATGGGGACGGTGGAGAGACCGTTGTGACTGCGAAGCCGCCGGCAGACATCGAGGCCGTCGCCGCCGGGCACCATGATGTCGAGGAGAAAGAGCGCGGGGCGCTTGCGCTCGGCATCGGGGATGAGATTGGTGGGGGTGTGATAGAGGCGGGTTTCAAAACCGGCCGCTTCAAGGTGATGTTGCATCAGCCTTGCGATGTCGGTCTCGTCTTCTAGTACAAATACCGTTTGGCTCAATCCGGGAGTCCTCATCCCGCGGCCGGTTGCGGGATTGAGAAGAAGAAGGCCGCAGGAGTCAAGAACAGAGTAATGCAGCCCGGCAAAAGGAATGCTAACGTTTGATGAAAATGACGGTGGGCCAGGAAGCGGACGGACCGGCACACGCGAGCAAAAACGGGCGGCGAGGACGCCGGAGGGGTAAAAAACCACCCGAGCAACTGCGGAGATGCCGTTGATACGGGACGGCTTGAGGCGAACCGGGTGGAAGGCGCACAGCCATTCTGGCCGCAGCATCCTGGGAAACGGTCAGCGCTTCTTTGCCGACTTTGGAGCCAGTTTTCTGGCGGCGGGCGCAGACGGCTTTTTGGCCGCCGGCTTGACGGGCGCAGCCTTGGGCGCGGGTTTGACAGGCTTCCTGACTGCGGCCTTCTCGGCGGGTTTGGGCCTGGCCGGAGCCGGCTTTGGAGCTGCGCCACGGGACGGCTTCTCGACTTTGGCGGGGGCGGGATGCGCCTTGGCAGGGGTGGAATGCGCCTTGGCGGGCGGAGCCGGCGCAGGCCGGGAAACGGGCTTAGGCGCCGCGGACTTGCCGGCGGACGCAGGCTTTTCCGCTTTAGCGGCCGGCTTCGCAGCCGGGGGCGGGGATTTCTTCCTGGCCGGCGGAGCGGACGGCTCTTCCTCTTCGGCTTCCTCCGCGTGCGACTCCTCGGCCTCATCGGCGCCGAGAGCCCCTTTGGAGAGGCCGCCGAGTTCGAGATCGTCGTCCTCGATTTCGTCGAGATCGTCGTCAGAGCCGAAGGAGTCGTCAGCATCCTCATCCTCTTCGTCGATCTCCTGCTCCTTGGCCTTGGCCTCGGCCCGGCGGGCGCGGGTCCGCTTGTATGTCGGCGGAGGCGCGGGAGCGGGCGGCGAGTGCGGCTCAAGGTAGGCGCGCATCTCCTCAGGGGTGGTGAGATTGCCGTCGATCAGCTCCAGGAAGATCTTCTCGACCAACTCCGCATAGATGGGCAGCTCGGGAGTAATGCGCATCTCCAGCATCAGGGCGTAGGGGATGCGCTGGCGGGCCTCAGGCCAGACCTTGAGGAAGAGGTTGTAGCGCTCCTGGACGGACTTATCCTTGCTGGTAAATCCAAGCCAAAGAATCGCTTCCGGGTCATAGCTCATGAAGAGCTTATAGGCCGCGGAGGGCTTGGCGTGGGACTTTGAGAGCAGCACCCTAGCAAAACCGGCAGCCATGGAATCGAGGTGATTCCACTCCTCGACGAAGCCCGGGCGCAACATCGCTTTCTTGAGCGCGGAGAGATCCTTGGGCGGCAGCTTAACGGTAAGCAACTGCATCTGGGCCGCCGACATGTCAGGATGAACCCCCTGCATGAGCAACTGCACGGCAAGATCGTGAAGCGCGGTGAGTTTGGTCTCGTCGGCTTTGGCCGAGGTCCAGGCCGGGAAAAGAACCTTCATCCAGCCTTCCGCCTCGATTGCGCGCAGGACTTTGAGCCCATCTTCCTCGTGCCCGATCTGCTCGAGCTCGCGGCTGCGGTCATGGGCGGAAAGGAACTCGATCACGCCCTCGTTCCGGGCATCTTCATAGCGGGTCTGGGTTCTTGGGTCCATCTCCCAGCCGAGGCGGGCGCGATAGCGAATCGCGCGGATCAGGAGCGAGGGTTGCTCGAGAAAGCCGTAGTTCGAAACCAGGCGGAGGGTCCGCGATTCGATGTCGGCGGCGCCGTTGAGCGGATCCATGAGCAGGCCGTAGGAGCCCTCGTTGAGGGAGATGGCCATGGAGTTGATGGTGAAGTCGCGGCGGCGCAGGTCGTCCTGGATCGAGGCCCAGTGATAGACGGGCTTGCCCGGTTTGGGATAGTCCGTGCGATGGGTGCTGACAACATTGACCCGGACGGTGCCGGGAAAGCAGAGGTAGAGGCTGCGGGAAGGCTCATCCTCACCCCAGAGTTTGCCGCCTGATTTCTCGATTGCTTTCTTTAGCTTGAGGGCATTTCCCTGCACTGCCACTTCAAGTTCGCGCACGGCGTGACCGCTGGTGAGGTCGCGCACCGCGTCTCCGGTAAGAAACAGAATGTTGCCTGCTTCCCGCGCCACGTTGCGCAGATGCGTGAGAGCGTGGCGCTGGTCGGCCGAGAGCCTATTTTCCAGAAGGTAGATGTAGTCGGGCATGCGCTAACCTGTTTCCGCCATCCTCGCCTTGAGCCAAATCTCTGATGTTGCAGCCCTTACGGGCAATCCAAAGAAACCGGCAAACACAAACATTAACACAAGTCGAGCAGAATGACCAGTTATGAAGTGAGGCCAAACCGTATTGGATGCGCAGGAGCGCCTGAATGATTCGGCGGCCGGCCGGATGGACATTTACGGACGGAGAGCCGGAAGGAGCAACAGCATCAGCCACCGCAGCCCGGCCGTCCGTGCGACAATTCAGAGCGATGGCATCGGCGCGCAAACCCGTCATTGTGCGTAAGTTCTCGCGGGACTGGAGCGCGGGCTATGCGGGGATGGAGTTTGGGCAGCAGCAGCCGGAGCTGGAGTTTCTGGATCTGACGGGGAAGGTAGTGCGGGTGGGATGGGAGCAGGTGAAGTGGGTCTGCTATGTGCGGGACCTGCCTGCCGGTCCCGCGGATCAGAGCAACCCGGAGCGGCTGCAACGCAAGCGGTTCTCGGTGCGTCCCCGCGCGGCCGGTCTCTGGCTGCGGTTGACGCTGATGGACGGCGACGAACTGGAAGGCCTGGCAGCCAACGACCGATCGCTGGTGGACGGGGCGGGACTGCTGCTCACGCCACCGGATACGCGCTCGAACACGCAGCGGATTTATGTGCCGCGCCAGGCGATCCAGGAGCTTGAAGTGCTGAGCCTGATCGGAGCCGCGAGCCGGAGACGGGCAGAGGCGGCTAAGACGGGCGAGGAGCAGCCGGAGCTGTTTGGCAGCGAAGAGATCTCGGGCTGAGCGGATCGAGAAGCCGATGAGCGTTTGAGCCACAACGCGACGGGGCTCATGCGTTCCCGGGGGCGGAAAGCAGCCGCCGGCCGATGAGGTTCCTGTAATAGTCCACGGTAAGCCCGACCACGCGGGACTCGGCGTAGTGTTCGAGAGTCCAGGCGCGGGCAGCCAGGCCCATGCGGCGGCGGCGAACCGGGTCGCGAATGAGCTTGAGCACGGCCTCAAAGATGGCCTCGGGATAGCCGGGAGGAATGAGCAGCCCGGTGACCTCGGGAACGACCGAGTCGCGCGCGCCGGTCGAGGCCGTGGTAACGACGGGGATGCCCGAGGCGGCGGCTTCGAGCACGACGTTGGGAAAGCCTTCACGCCAGGTGGGCAGGACCATCATATCCATGGCGCGATAGTAGGGAGCGGTGTCGGGGACGAAGCCGGTACAGCGGATATTCGGATGGCCGAGGATGCGGCGGCGGAACTCCGGGTCGAGGGCGTCTTCAGCGACATCGAACCAGCCCACGAGAAGCAGGTGGGCGGCGGGCTCGGCGCAGAGGATGAGGTCGAAGGCCTGAAAGAGCTCGGGCAGTCCCTTGTCGCGTGTAAGCCGCCCCGAATAGCCTACGACGGGCACGCCCTGCGGAATGCCCAACCGCTCCCGCACCGGGCTCGGTCCGGGCCTGAAGCGATCGACATCCACGCCGTTACTGCTTCCCTCCCCCAGCAACTGGAGTTTGGCGTCGGGAGCGACGCCGAGCGCCACGGCCTGCTGGCGCAGGCTCTGGCTGTTGCAAAGAACGACGTGGGCGCAGCGGGTGGTAAGGCGCTCGGCGGCGAGCAAGATCCGGCGCTTGAGGCCGGAGCTTGTCTCAAGCTTGAGGCCGCGCAGCATGTAAACGCGGCGGGGCACGCGGCGCAGGCAGGCGGCGACGGTGCCGAGCAGGCCGGCCTTGGGGGTGCTGAACTCGACCAGATCTGGCTTGCAGCGGCCGATCAGCCGCCAGAGCAGGAAGAACGAGAGCAGGTCGGCGAAGGGCGAGATGCCGCGCCGCATAGGCAGCGCAATCCGCTCCACGCCCTCGCGCGCCGCGGTCTGATCGAGCAGGGGGCCCGGACTTGAGAGCAGCAGGACACGAAAGCCGGCGTGGCGCAGGGCGCGCAACCTGGCGGCAAGAACGAGACAGGTTTGGGCATGGGTGATGCCGACCAAGATGGTGGGCTGCACATCACTGTGAAACGAAGAGATTTTGAAAAGAGATCGAGCTGAGTCTGCCATTTTCCGCCAGGGCGAATGAGAAGTGTGGTGAATCAAGCCACCGAAGCGCAGACTGTAAGGGAGAAAGATTACAAATGTAATGTTTTCAATCATTGTTATGAGTTAGCCGGAAAAATTCAGTGATGGAGAACACATCTTTCGCGGGGGATGCGACGGGAGAATAATTTTCCTCTGAGGAGATGGTCTGTGGAACGCGCCAGGGTGCTCCTGCTGACAACTCAAGCCGGCGGGGGTGGCGCGCAGCGCGTGATGGCGCTGGTGGCGCAGGGACTGCCGCAGGCTCGCTTTGAAGTTCATGTGGCGTTGACGCGGGGCGATGCGGCGGAGGCCGAGGCCCTGCCGCGCGCGGTGAAGGTTCACGCGCTGAAGGCGGGCCGGGCGCGGGCGGCGGCGCTGCCGCTGTTGCGGCTGATCTGGCGTCTGCGGCCGGAGGTGATCCTTTGCGGGGCACCGGAGATCAGCTTCGCGGTGCTGCTGCTGCGTCCGTTTCTGCCGGCGAAGACGCGCCTGCTGGTGCGCCAGAACTCAACGGTGTCGGCGATTCTGACAAAGGGACACGTGCCCTGGTACACGCGGCTGCTGTACCGGCTGCTGTACCGGCGCGCCGACTGCATCATCTGCCAGTCGCGTGCGATGGCCGACGATCTGCAGCGGGAGGCCGCGCTTGCCGGGGATCGGCTGGCGGTTCTGCCCAACCCGATTGACGTCGCGGGCATTGTGGCGGCGCAGGCGACGCCGATGGCGTGGAGCGGCGCGGGCCCGCATCTGCTGGCGGCGGGGCGGCTGGCTCCGGAGAAGGGATTCGACCTGCTGATCGAGGCGATGGCCGCGGTGCGCCGGCGTTTTCCGGAGGCGGATCTGGTGATTGCAGGCTCGGGAAAGGAGCGAGCGGCGCTGCTGGCGCAGTGCCGCTCGCATCAGCTTGAAGACGCGGTGCACATCGCGGACGGTCTGACCAATCCGTATGGGTATTTTGCGGGGGCGACGGTGTTTGTGCTTTCGTCGCGGTACGAAGGCATGCCGAACGCGCTGCTTGAAGCGGCGGCGGCGGGACTGCCACTGGTGGCGACGCCGGCATCAGGAGGAGTGATTGAGCTGCTGCGCGGGCGCGAGGGAACATGGCTGGCCAGAGAAGCATCGAGCGCAGCTCTGGCCGCGGCGCTGATCGAGGCCCTGGAGAGCCTGCCTGCGGGAGCGCGCTATCGGCACGCATTCCTGGCGGCGGGCCAGGCCGCAAGCGGAGGCAGGTAACGCGGGAAGGAAGCCGCGCGCGGCGGCTGAAGCGGAGCGGAATTGAACCGTGCGCGAGTGGTTACGAATGGACCCAAAGTAATTAACATGCGGCTTTTTCCTAAGCGATGTTTCCTGCTTGACAAAGCGAAGCCGTTCGATGTTTCCTAAGACTACATTTTCCACCGCTACTGAAGGACCAGTTACCGGGGTCACTCCTGCGTTGTCTGGGTCTTGCTGAGACGGAGATCGCAGGGGCGTGCCAGGCCAAAATGTATTTTGGCGTGGTTTCATCGAGCAGCGCCCACCTCCATCAAGCATGGTTGCCCGTTATCGCAATTGCATCGAGCGCATTTTTGCATGCCCGATCGCTGGAGGGCCTTTTGCTTCGTGATTTTGTTCGCCTTTCGCTCTCGCTGGTTCTGCTTCTTCTTGCACTTCCCTTCCTGGCCATCTCATTTACCGTGGCGCTGTTGTGCGCGGCGGTGGCGGCGTTGTTTCCGCGCTACCGCAGGCGGCGCCGGGCGGAAACAGGCATGCGGCAAAGCACAAATGAGTTCAGCTTTGAGAATGCGCTGGCGGCCTACGAGCAGTTGATCGGGGCGCACGCGTGGAGAAGGCCGTGAACCATGCCGCAGTGGTGATTCCCGGCCTGGACCGCATTGGCGGCGCCGAGAATCAGGCCGTGCTGCTGGCGGCAGGACTGCGACGGCGGGGATGGCGCGTGAGCGTGGTGGCGCTGACCGGAAGCGGCGGCGCGGCGGCCGAGGAACTGGCCGGCGCCGGGGTTGGATTCATCAGCCTGCACATGCGGAAAGGCCTTGCCGATCCGCGGGGATGGCTGCAGTTCCATCGATGGCTGTGCCGGGAGAGGCCGGATGTGGTGCACGCGCATCTGGCGCATGCGGCGTGGCTCGCACGCTGGTCGCGGCTGGCGGCGCGGGCACCGGTAGTTCTGGATACGCTGCACAGCTCCGCGACGGGAGGACGGTGGCGCCGGTTTGGGTATGCGATCAGCCGGTGGCTGCCGGACCAGGTGACGGCGGTGAGCCAGGCCGTAGCGGCATCGCACTGCGCGGCGGGCATGGTGGAGCCGGAGCGGCTGCGCGTGGTGGGGAACGGGGTGGCAATGGAGCAGTGGCTCCCGAGCGCGCAGATCCGTGTGGAGGCGCGCAAGGAGCTGGGCGCCGGAGACGCGTTTTTGTGGCTCGCGGCAGGACGCCTGGAGTCGGTGAAGGACTATCCGACGCTGCTGCGGGCCTTTGCGCGGGTGAACGCACGGGCGCGGCTGCTGATACTGGGCACGGGACCGCTGGAGGCGGAGCTGCGCGCGATGACGACGCAGCTCGGGTTGAGCCCGCGCGTCCACTTTGCCGGCTTTTGCCGCGACGTGAGGCGCTGGATGCAGGCTGCCGACGGAGTGGCGCTTGCATCACGGTACGAGGGTCTGCCGATGGTGCTGCTGGAGGCGGGCGCATGCGCATTGCCAGTGGTGGCGACGGACGTGGCGGGGACACGCGAAGCCGTTGCCGATGGAGAGACTGGATGGCTTGTGCCCGCAGGCGATGGGGAACGGATGGCGGCGGCGATGGACGGGCTGATGCAGATGCCGGCGGAACGACGCCAGGCGATGGGCAAACGGGCGCGGGAGCATGTGGCCGAGCACTTCAGCCTGGAGACGGCGCTCGATCGATGGGAGGAGCTTTACGCGGAACTGCGCGCACGCCGTGATCCCGCACGGAGCGGTGGGAGGGAGCCGCAACAGCGGTTGAGACATCACGGCGCAGGCGCTGCCCGATCGCGCTGAGACCGGGCTGACGACAGCCGTTGCGAAGGCATGGGAGGCAGGTGTTTCGC
>JAKCDN010000137.1 GCA_021841795.1 Acidobacteriota bacterium
GGGATCGAGACGGAGGCGGCGGGCGCGAGCGACCCGCTTGGCGAGAGCTACAAGGCGATTGCGGCCATAGCGCCACAGCTGCTGGCGCACCAGAGCTCCGGGGATGTGCATGGCTTTGTGCTGGACCGCGACCACTCCCGGGTGGACTTTACGATGAACGGGTATACGGTGCATGTGAGCCTGGACAGCATCTTTGGCAGCCAGACAGAGAGCGGCTTCGGACTGGTGATGGCCGACGGCAAGGACGGTTTTCTGGGGGTAGGCAAAGGCTTCAGGGTAAGCTTCTCGCCGTATCCGGAAACAGCGCCGGGCGCTGGGATTGGGGCGGTGCAGGAAGGCAGATTTGAAGACGGGCAGTGGATTGCCGGACGGCGCCTGAATGGCGACGAGAACGCCCAGGGAGAGTATTGGCGGTTCGACTCGCGGCAGGTGCGGACGGAGAAGGTTTCACTCTACCGGTACGAATAAAGCGGGGCGGCGGAAGCGATGCCGGCCGGGGAATGACAGGGCGCAAAAAAGAGCGGGGGATGCGAATCGCATCCCCCGCTCTTTTTGGGTTGGCAGGTGTTTAGAAGAGGATGTGAATGCCGCCCTGCAACGAGCGCGGGCTGTTGAGCTGCGAGCTGACATCGCCGAAGGTGCTTGCGGTGGGGCTGGTTTTTGCGCCGCCGAACTGGGCGTGGTTGAGGGCGTTGAAGGCATCGACGCGCGGCTGGATGCGGACCCGCTCCCAGATGGTGAAGTCCTTCAGGATGGAGAAGTCGAAGTTGTTGGTTGGATCGGAGCGGAGCAGAACCGACGGGAAGGTGCGATAGTTCAAGCCGCCGGGCTGATCGACCGATGCGGTAGCAAATCCTGCGGTGTTGAACGAGGGACCTGCCCACTCCGGTGTGTGGGGATGGTTGTTGAAGCCGGAGAAGGTGCCGCTGTAGTTGGTGTTGCCCCAACCGAGAGGCGTACCGGAGAGGAACTGATAGATTCCGGTAACTTCCCAACCGCCGATGACTTCGTCGAGGCCCTTGTTGATGGTGTTGGCGAACATCCGGCCGCGGCCGAAGGGCAGTTGATAGATGGCGGTGATGGAACCGTGCTGCGGAAAGTCGGAGCTGGTTTCACCATAGGAGAGCGGGCCGCCGGCGTTGAGCTGATAGACGGTTCCCAACTGCCGTGACCACTGGTAGTTGAAGATGAACTCGAGCCCGTAGGACATCTGCTTGGAGACCTGAAGAAGCAGCGCGTTGAAGTTCTGCGTCTGTCCGGGGATCAGAGACTCGGTGACGTTTGAGTATTCGGGATAGGACTGGAGCAACTGGCTGACGGTTGCGGTCGAACCCGTATTGAGACCGGTGGTGTTGGGGACGATGGTTCCCGTGGCCGGATTGGTGAACGCGGGCATCGTGCCCTGGAAGGGATTGGTGACCTTCACGGCCAAGGCGTTCGAGAGAGCGATGGCCGTGGGGCTGTGTGCGCTTGCGGTGTGATCGAGCAAGGGCAGGAACGGGATCGAGGTGATGGAGTTGGAATAGGAGTCGTGAATCGAGGTTACGTGGAAGCCGCCGATCTCGACCATCCAGTTTTTAGCGAACTGTTTTTGCACGTCGAGGCTGACCTTTTCGCTGTAGGGAACCTTGACGGGCGAGTACCAGCCCATGTTGCTGCCCAACTGGGCATTGATGCCTTCGGTCGCGCCGAGGACGGGCTGGATGGGATTGACGCTGTTGGCGCAGGTGCCGGAGAGGTTGGTGACCGCGCTGGTGGGGAAGGGGTTGTCAATGTTCGTGATGGGCGTGTATCCGCCGTTGCACGAGCTGTTGAACATGTTCATGTTGGTGGACTGAGTGAAGCCGTAGGATTGGCCGGCGGTGTAATCGTTGAAGGGATTGACGTAAATTGCGAAGCCGCCGCGGAGGGCCAGAGTTCCGTGGAAGTAGTCCGGCGCGTAGGAGAAGCCGATGCGGGGGCTGAGGTAAATCGCAGCCGGATAGTAGGCGCTGCGGTTGCTGCCGGTGGCGTACTGCGTGCCGCCGGTGGTGAGGAAACTGCCCCCAGCGGGGAGGTAGTTGACGAGGCCGGTTTTGCCGATGGTGGCGCTGTCAGCGGCGTATTGCGCGGAGTAGTTGGCCGCGGATGCGCTGGTGGCGCCGTTGGACAGGGTGGGATACCAGTTCTGCACCATCTTGTTGTTGCTTTCGACGAGCGGGGTTTCACTCTCGATGCGGAGGCCGATGCTGAGGGTGAAGTTGTGCGAGGCTTTCCAGTCGTCCTGCGCGAAGAATCCGCGGTACCAGTTGTCGTACTGATACTGCTGCGCAATGTTAAAGGAGCCGCTCGAGGGCAGACCGAGGACGAACTCGGCCAGAGTGCTGCCGAAGGGCTGGACGGTGTTATCGGCCGCGTAGTTAGGCGACTGGGTCATCATGTCGCCGTTCGAGGCTCTGAAGGTATAGCTGCCGTTGGCGGCGCCGGGCGAGACCGCCGAGTCCTTGTTGGAGCGGATGTCAACGCCGAACTTGAGGGAGTGCGCTCCCAGGATTTTGTTGAAGCTGGCGAAGAGCTGGACGGTGTCGAAGTACTGCTGGTTACCGGGGTTGCCGCTGAGGTTGGCGATGCCCGCCGAGTCACTGAAGGAGATGGACGGGAGGGCGAGCGCAGTGGAGTTTTGCGCGACATAACCTGCAAAGCCGACCGATGTGGGGCTGATTCCGAGGCTATCGGGTCCGCTGAAGTTCTCAGAGCGGCTGAAGCCAAGGCGGGTTTCGAGACTGGTGGAGGGCGAGAAGGTTTTTACGTTGTCGACCTGTCCGCCCCAGAGGATGACGGTGGAGGTGGTTCCAGTGAGAGCGGTGTTGAAGTAATTGTTCTGCGCGTTGTCGTATTCGCTGCGGTGCGCTTCAAGGAAGACTTTGTCGGAGCTGCTGACATTGATGTCGAAGCGGCCCTGATGGGAGGAGTAGTTGTTGCTGGTGGGATCGAAGGCAAAGTAGTTGTTTTCACCATCGGCCGGGGCGCTGCTGACGTTGGGCTGGGGGATCAGCTTCATGTAGGCGGCGGCGATGGGGTCGACGGTGAAGCCGGCGTTGCTGCCGGCGCAGTTGCTGCTGTTCGCGGTCAGGCAGTTATTGGGGATGGCGGGACGGATCCAGTACGATCCGCCGGAGACGTTCTGGTTTGAGCCGAGGTAAGGGTTATACAGCTGGAAGGACGGATTGATCGCAAGCAGCGCCGAGAAGTCACCCTGGCGCTCGGCCGCAGTGGGTACGCTGGTGGTTACGGTGTTCGGCGCATTTCCCTTGTAACCCTCATAGGCGTAGAAGAAGAAGAGCCGGTTGCGTCCATTGACCAGGTGCGGGATCACGATCGGGCCGCCGATGGTGCCGCCGTACTGGTTGAAATGGGTGGAAGTGATGGTAACGGGCTTGTTGGTGGGAACAAATTGATAGGGCAGGGCCTGGAATGGGCGCGAGCCGTTGTAATACTCGGAGGCGGAGCCGTGGAGCTGGTTCGTGCCGCCTTTGGTGGTGATGTTGACGGTGCCACCGGAGGTGTCGCCGAGGGCGGCGTTGGCGGCGAACTCATCGACGTGCACGGCATCGACGGCATCGAGTTGCGGGCTGAATCCGGCGGTGCGGCTGGAGCTCTGCATGTTGGGGACGCCGTTGAGGAGCAGTTCGTTGGAGGACGAAGCGCCTCCACCGAGGGAGAAGTCGTCGGCGGTGGAGTTATCGAAGGGGCGCACCTGCGACATGGAGTGCTTGCCCTTGGCCACGGCGCCGTATTCGAGGTGAGCGAAGCCCAGGGGCGACCGGCCGTTGCTGGGGAGATCCATGACCTGTTCCGAGGTGAGGGATTGTCCGAGGCTGGCGTCGGAGGTGTCGATCAGGGGCGTTCCGGCGGAGACGGTCACGGATTGGTCGACGGCTCCAACCTGAAGCGTGATGTTGATCGTCATCGTTTGCTCGGTTTGCAGAGCGAGGCCGGTGCGTACATAGGTTTTGAAGCCGGCGAGCTGCGCAGTAACTTTATAGGTGCCTGGCAGCAGGAAGGGCGCCGAATAGGCTCCTGCTCCGTTGGAGCGAACGGTGGTGGTGGCACCTGTGTCCGTATCCACGATCGTGATATTGGCATTGGGCACAACTGCGCCGGTGGGGTCAGTGACACGGCCCGTGAGTGTAGCGCGCGTTTCCTGGCCCATAGCGAAAGTGGCCAGTGAAACGAAGGCGAGAACGACAGTGAGAATAGGTTTCATTTGGAACTCCCTTTAATATGCGACGCTGGCAGTTAGCGATTACTGGAACATCGGTCAAGGTAATGAGGTGGCATGACAGGTGTCAAGAGAATTCGGGCAAATAAGCTCTCTTTTTGAAAGTTAAGTCACAGGGGGATTGTAAACTGGTTGAAACACAGGGAATGAAATGTTCAGCGCGGTCTGCATGGCCGAAAAAATTCCGCCCTTCGGAACTTGTATTTTCACGGTTTAGGTCGGACCGAGCGGGGCGAAAGTGTGCGAAGCGACGGGCAGATATGGCTTTCCGCGAGAGGTTACGGCAATTCCCGGTTCCTGTGGCCGTTTTCGACCTGGCGCCGTGATGCCGCTGCCTGGGTGGTATCGACTGAAGCGCAGTGGCTTCAGGATACGGCGACTCAGGAATGGCGATCGGGAGCTTGAAAAAGCAGCCACCGGCGGCAAGGCGCGAGACTGAGCGGCGGTTGGGGCTGGTGTGGCCATCTGAAACTGGCTGACGAACAAGCGCAGATGCTTCGACTCCGTTGGGCCCGAATGCCGGCCAGACGGAGTCGAAGGATGACAGTGAGTTGATTTCGCGAACTTCAGAGGCGCCAGATCAGGCGGCAGAAGCGCGTACGGCGGCTTCAAGCACGGCCTTGCGAATTTCCTCTTCGCGCTCGTGGGTCATGCGAACGATGGGGGTGGAAAGGCTGACGGCCGCGACCACGGGCCCGTTGGCCGGACGCAGGGCGGCGCCGTAGCAGATGCCGCCGAGAATGGATTCCTGGCGGTCGCAGGCGATGCCGGTGGAACGAATGAGGGCGAACTCATCGAAGAGGCGCGCGCGATCGGAGATGGTGAACTCGGTGCGGCGGGCGAGCCCGTACACCTCGACGATCTGCTCGGCCAGGGGGCGGTCCTGAAAGGCGGTGATGGCTTTTCCCATGGCGCTGCAATGCGGAGGCAGCACGCGGCCGATGCGGTTGGAGATGCGGATCTCGTGAAAGGTCTCGATGGAATCGAGGACGTGAATGCGGTCGTCGTAGAGGTAGGCCATGCTGGCGGTTTCATTGAAGCGCTGCGCCAGGCGCTCGAGCTCAGGCCGCACCTTGTCGCGCAGGGCGTTGGCCTGTTCGACGATCCAGCCGAAGCGGAGCTTGGGTGCGAGCTGGTAGGTGCCATCGACAGCCTGCTTGAGGTAGCCGTGCTTTTCAAGGGTCAGGAGAACGCGGAAGAGGGTGGATTCGGGAAGTCCGGTGGAGGCGCTGATCTCTTTGAGCGCGAGCGGAGCCTTGCCGTCGAAGCAGTCGAGGACATCGAGGGCGCGACCGATGGAGCGGAGATAGTACTGCTCGTTGCCTGCAGATTCACTGGAGTGAAGAGCCCACTTGGGAATGCGGCGGCGGGTGGCTTTTTGCGGTGGCAGAGAGGAATCAGACTTGCCCTTCATGAATGATTGCACCTTTGGCGTCGAGCATAGCGAAACGTTTCTTGAAGTGTATACGTTATACAGGCACTGATGCGCAATAATTTTCATTTTATCGATTTAATTTGACACCCTGCTGGAAGCTGTGTAGAACAGGCCTTGCCCGGCTTAGATTCCGGTCGATTGGTACGGCAGCGGGCGGGGTTAGACGCCGGCGGGTCGCGCGGCCGGATGTGGATGAGCGATTGGCGGGTCAGAGGAGAGAGGAACGATGGATCGAAGAGAGCTGATAAAACTCAGCGCGGGCGCGATGCTGGCGGGGATGGTCTCCGGCGCGGCGGCGGCCCCGGCCGGCAAGGCGGGAAAACAGGTTGAGCAGTGGGGAGTATTCGAGGCCGCGTTCCCGGGGCCGGCAACTGGAAATCCCTTTGTCGAAGTTCAGTTTGGGGCCCGGTTTACCTTTGGGCACCGGACGGTGGAGGTGGCCGGATTCTACGATGGCGACGGAACGTACAAGGTGCGTTTCTCACCCGACACGGCGGGGCAGTGGAGTTACGAGACCAGCAGCAACGTGAAAGAACTCACGGGGCAAAGCGGGGGATTTTCATGCACGGCAGCAGCGGGCGGCGATCATGGCCCGGTGTTGACGGCCCACAATTTTCACTTTCAGTACGCGGATGCGACGCCTTATTTTCCGTTTGGGACAACCTGCTATTCATATGGATTTATCGGGGAGCCGTACGCTGGTGAGACGCTGAAGAACCTGCGGGAAGCAGGGTTCAACAAGGTGCGCATTTGCCTGCTGCCGAAGCCGCTGGGGAAACTGCAGCCGGTGGCGATGCCGTATGAGCGCGTCGGGGAGGCGTTGCCGCCCGGGGCAGAGAACCTTGCCGACAGCAGCACGAGCAAGGAGCAGTTCGATCTGGCGCGCTTCAATCCGGCGTACTTTCAGCAATTTGAGCTGCGGGTTCAGGCGCTGATGGAGGCCGGCATCGAGGCGGACGTGATTCTTTTTCATCCGTATGATGCCTGGGGGTTCAAGGCGATGGGGCCGGAAGCCGATGATCGCTACCTGCGGTACGCGGTGGCGCGGCTTTCCGCATATCGGAACGTCTGGTGGTCGATCGCCAACGAATACGATCTGGTGCGCTCGAAGACGATGGCGGATTGGGATCGCTTTTTCCGCATCGTGCAGGAATCTGATCCGCACAGCAGGCTGCGGTCGATTCATCACAGCCATGTGCCGTATGACCACTCGAAGCCGTGGTGCACGCACGCCAGCCTGCAGGAATACGACTTTGAGCGGTCGGGAGAGCGCCTGGCGGCATGGAACAAGCCGATTATCTATGACGAGATTCAGTACGAGGGCAACATCGCGCGGCGCTGGGGGAATCTTTCGCCGGAGGAGATGACCTATCGATTCTGGCGGGCAACGGTTTACGGGGTATACGCGACGCACGGCGAGACGTACATGTCCACGGACGGAGGCCCGGTGTGGTCGGACGCGGGCCGATTGCACGGAAGCAGTCCGGCGCGCATTACGTATCTGCGCAAACTGCTGGAGCGAACAGGAACCACGGGTTTGATGGCGGCGGAGAAGCCGTATTACCTGAACGCGGGCAATCCAGGTCAGGTGATTCTCTACTACTTCGATTACCACTGCGCAGGGGAGTACGAGTTTCCGCTGCCGGGGAACACGAAGTTCAAGGCGACGATGATCGATCCGTGGGCCATGACGGAGACGCCGCTGGCGGGTGTGTACAGCGGCAAGAGCAAGATCACGCTGACCGGGAGACCGCATATGGCGGTGCTGTTTGAGAGAGCCGGAGCTTAACCAGCATGCACAAGACGGGAGTGATTTGCGTTGATGGGAGAGATGGCAGCAAGGGAAATGAAGATGGGAAAAGATAATCGGCTTCATGGCCGGGTCAGGAGACGCGCCGCTCGCCTGGCAGGCGGCGCAGTTCTTGCTATCGCGACATCGCTTTCGGCGGGCGCGGCGAGGATTGCAGTGGTCACGGCAAAGGGTGCGACGGCGCGGGAGCTGTACGGGGCGGAGAAGCTGCGGTCGGCGGCGGCGGGATTGCCGTCCGCGCCAGCCGGAGCGCGCATTGTGGCCGCGGTGCGCAGCGCGCCGTTGCTGGCGCACTTCGATTTGCAGGAGTTCTGGCCGCAGGCCGAGGAAGCATTTCTGATCAAGCAGATTGGTCGCACGTGGATTGTGACCGGGTCCGATCCGTCGGGTGTTCT
>JAKCDN010000138.1 GCA_021841795.1 Acidobacteriota bacterium
CTTGGGTCATTCTACCTTCCCTTGTTCCCGGCCGCTGTGCAAAGCCGGTCTCTGCCAGGGCAATCGCATTTGAAACCGAGTTGAAGCAGTGTTGGCACTGACGTGAAGAGTTGTCAGGGATGCAGCGCTTTTTTCAAAAGGATTTTATGGCGAGCGAAGAGACACTGGAACAGTCCGGCTCTTGTTGGAGGGTTCCCGCCGACACGCTGCCTGCCAAAGCCGGCAACTGGCAGGCGGAAGCCGCGCGCATACTCGCATGCCGCGCTTCTCGCGCAGCTTCCGGTCGAACCGGGCGCCGCTATGCAAGTCAAAATGGAGGCTGCGCAAGAGCTTCGGCCGCGTCTCGCTGCGTGCGGCGAGGACGAGCGTATCGCCTTATCTACTCCGGCGGCCCTACTGTTACGACAAAGTAAGACGCCGGCTCGGTCTGGCTGGCGTTGTAAATCGTGTGCCGGTCGCCGGCGATGCAGACGCCCATCTCGCCGGCGGCCACATCTCGCGTGACGCCCGCGGTCATGAGTCGTGCCGTGCCCTCGTGAATAAACCAGATCTCCGTGTGTTTGTGCGTGCCGATCGGCTCCGGCGGCGCGCCCGGAGCAAGCCGCGTAAAGTGCGCTTCCAGACGGATATTGTCCGGCAGCATCCCCATCAGAAAGTGCTGCGACATGCGCGGCGAGGGATGCGGATGTGCCGGCGCGATCGGCGGATAACGTCCCGAAACCAGCTTCGGCAATTGCGGCGCCGGTGCGGCCGGCGCTGCCGGCGTCTCGCCATCGGCTCCCGGCGCAAGCGCGGAACCAGCGGCAAGTAAAGGCAAAAGTACGGAAAACTCGCGACGATTCATCCGCGTCTCCTTGAATTACGGTTCTTGGCAATCGCATCTGGATGCGATTGTTCCTGCCATCGAAGTTTAGCCCGTCCGGCGCCAAAGCGTTTTGGCCAGGGCCGGCGGCATTATCGGCTCCCGGGGCGCTGCCGACGCGACTCCGTCGGGACATCCATTTGTATATCGGCCCGGATATACTCCCTGGGCAGATAATCCGGTCCTACCGATTCCTCCATGAACGTGAGCGATTGTGTGTAAAGCTCGTGCATCAGCCGAAGCGGCGAACCGAGATTGGGCTTCACGCGCAGTTCGCCGAGCGAAACATCGTAGCAGGTGAACTTCTGTGCCGGGTCAAATTGGAAGAGCCGCGGCGCGTGCTCTGTGACCGTATCAAAGGCTGCGGCGAGTGGTTGAAGTTGCTCCGGATCGGTCGTTAGCATCGCCGCCTGGGCGCGCAGGTAGCGAAAGCGCCAGAGACTGACGTCGAGCGTCGTGTTGCAGATCGCGAATTCCCGGAACCAGCCAAGGCGCGTGGCAATCTCCCCCGCCTGTTCCGCGGTCAGGTGCGGTTTGGCGGCTTCCAACTCCGCAGACATCGCGTCGATTGCTGCCAGGCAGCGGTGTTTCTCGGCCACGATCTTTTCGATGTTCACCTTCGTCGGCTCCAGCAATTGCGCATATTCAGGCAGATAATAGCGGTTGGTATAGCGCAGCAGCGTCTCTCGGCGTGCGATGTCGCCGGCAAAATCCGAGTTCGTCGACGAGCCGTGCCCCAGCGGCGACCAGCACAGGTTCGCCGCATCCTCGCTCAACTGCATCATCCTGGCCATATGCGGCGCGGCTTCGGGAGCGTAAAGCTGGGCGGCCCAGTCCTGCAGGATTTTTTCCGGACTCGTGTTCAGGTTCCACGTCAACTCGCGCCATGCGTAAATGTCAACGCTGTTCAGTTGATCGGCATACATGTCGTAGTTCGATTGCATGGTTCCGCCGGGCGTGATCTCCGCGCCGCCTTCACTCCCGATCAATTCGTGCGCCTTCTTCATCGTCCATGCCGTGTAGGCCACGGTCGCGGCAGGGAAGTAGTGCCGGCCAATGGTCTGCCCGACCATCTGGTACTCCACGATCTCCGGATGGGGCTTGCATTTGCCCAGCAGCGTGGAGAAGCGTGGGTTGGGCTCGCAGTCCGACTGGTACACCTTGGTCTGGATCAGGATCTCCTTCGGCGTGTCGTTGATGACGCGCGACCACAGCTCGTAGTCCGACTCGCTGAAGTTGCTGTAACCCGGCGCATGCACGTAGTTCGTTCCCAGCCAGTGAGGACATCCGCTCGACCAGGATCTCAGGTGGAGTTTCTTGCCTGTGGACGCGACCGCGGCGTGGTAGTGGGTTATTGCCGTCTGCAACTCGTTCTTGAACTGGTCCAGGCCGTTGCTTTTACAGCGCGCATCGTGGCAATAAATGCCGAACTGGTCCCAGAAGTTGCAGGCCACGCCGTCGGCCTGCGACTGCCGCGCCCACTCGCGCACAAAGGCCTCGAACAGCTTCCACGTCGCCGGATCCGAAGGGCAGAGCGCCGCTGTCTCCAGCGAGTGTTCTTCCGATACGCCTTTGGCCGAGGGATATACCGCGAGGAACGCGTCGTACAGTTCCTCCGACCAGCGACTGAAGTTGTTCCCGTAGGGCAGATTGGAAAACACCTCCACATCCGCGTCGTGGAACTCTTTCACCAGCGCCGCATTGCGCGGAATATCGCCGGCTTCGCCTGCAGCGAGCCGCTGCTGTGCTGCCGGGCTCAGCTGGGCGTAGACCTCCGGCATGGCGTCGCGCAGGCTCACGCTGGCGTGAAGCTGCGCAATAAAGCTGGTCGCGCCCAGTACGGCCACCTGCTCCGCGACGCCGTGATCGTGATGATGCACCGCGAAGCGCATGGCAAACTCGGGATTGCGCGTCCAGACGCCTGCCGTGCGATTGATCCAGTGGTGCGTCTCGCCCGCGGCGTAGAGCAGGGACCGCGGTCGCGCGCCACACACCATCAGGCCGCCGTTTTCCGCCAACACCGCGTAGCCGTCGCGCTCGATCGGTGCAGTGAGTGCCGGCGGCACACCCGGTGTCTCTTTGAGCGCCAGCAGCAGTGCGCCTTTGTGCGCCGCGGCGGCGCCGGAATAGCTGCGGACCGCGTCGTCCCGCAGTCCGAGCTTTGCCGCAAGCATTCCGGCCGCTCTCTGCGCCGCGGGGTGCGCGTCTGCGGGAACCAGAACCGATGTGAAGCGGGGTGCGGCCTGCGCAAGCAAGTCGAGGCTCTCGCCCAGTGCGCCTGCGGCCGCAACCGAGGCCGACTTTAAGAAGCCGCGGCGCGTAAGCGCCGAAAACAGATGCGTAGATTCGGAAACCATGGACCATTCTCCAGGGCGCATGCACGCGCCGTCTGTGCTCCCGCTGCCGGGCGGCGACGCTCGGCAGCAGGCCCTGTTACCGCTACTGGCCAGGAATCAGCCGCACCGGCCCTAAAATTCCTGAAGCCACCGGCTCCAGATGATCCATGTCCTGCGGCGTAAACTTTTCGCCGTAACGCAGATTCAGCAGCCGGTAGTCCGGCGCGGCACGGCCTGCCAGTTCGTTGATCGCCGTATTTGCCACCACGATCTTCAGTTGATTGGCTCCCGCGTGCATCAGCGCCGCAACATCGAGCCGATACGGCGGATGCCACATGGATCCGGCCAGCTTTCCATTCACATAAACCAGCGCCGCCTCGCGGATTGGCGGGTCGTACCATGCCCGCGTGCCGGGCTGGTGCAGAGTTGCGCGCGCGATCGGCGTGCCTTCGCCAAAATCCAGCAGCACGCGCCCGGCCTTCGCTACATCCTCGGGAATCTCCACCGTGCGCTCATAGGTTGCGGTGCCGGAGTAGTATCTCTCAGCCTCGATATCGGTCCACGACTCCAGCACCGGCATCGTCTGCGTCGTGTGCGTCCGGTCGAATGTCACCTTCCAGTCGCGTGCAAGGTCGATTGGCGCGAACGGCTCCGCTTTGGGCGGCGCAGCCGGGGCAGCGCCCTGGCGGAAGACCAGCACGCGCGATTCGTAGGGCGCGAGATCGAAGTGTATCGTCGCTCCGGTTCCAGCGCCTGCGATCTTGCCTGTGAATGGATCCCACCATTCTGCTCCGCCGCGAGCCGCACGGAAGGTCGCGTCGAAAGCATGCGGCCTATTGTCGGTGTTGGCGACAAAATAAACTTCCGCATCCGCCAGCTTGCGATGGATAAATCCAACCGTCGGCGTTGCCGGCGCGATGGCCACGTCCGGCTTGAGCACGGCGCCAATGGCCGTGCCCGCTTCCGTCGCGCTCGCCACCACTTTCACGTTTTTGTCGCCGGTCATCGCCTGTGCAATCCGCTTTACCGCCGCTGAGTCTCTCGGCCCCTCCACCACGCCTGGAGCGCGCATCGGCAAACTCTTCACCGCGATCACCACTCCACCGCGTCGCTCGTACTCCTGAATCCTGCGGTAGGCGGCCAGCGGCAGCCGCTCCATGGGCGGCATCACCAGCACTGGATATTTGATTCCTGCGGTGTCGATGGCCGCCGAGTCGATAAAGTCCAGGTTGTAGCCTGCGTCCAGAATGGCCGGAACCAGATCCGGCCCCAGCAGCGTGCGTATCTCGTCGGTCACCGACACCCGTCCCGGACGGAACTCCGCCTGCCCGTCCTCTTCCGGCAGCAGCACCGCGATGTCGTTAGCCGGCGCGCCTTGCCGCAGCAGGTAGCTCATGCGGGTAAAGTAGCGCATCACGTCCGGCATCACCATCCACCAGGGGTTGTGATCGTTAAAAACCGCGGCCGCGTAAAACGACCAGCCGGGATCGGGCACCCATGCCGGCGTGTAGGGCCAGCCGTGCCCCACAAACTGGTTGATGCCCTGCAGGAAAAACGTATCGGCCTCGGCTTTCATGTCGAGCGGAGTGGCCCGGAATGAGGGCGAGTGCAGCCACGTCCATGTCTCCGAGGAGGTCACCTGACGCCCATAGATGTGACTGGCTGATGTGGCCCACCGCGTGAATGAAAATCCCCCATGCCACTGCGATCCCTCGCCTTCGGGCAGATCCACCAGCGCGTTGCTGGCCAGGGTTACCGCCGGCGAGCCGTAGCTCTGTGAACGGAACTTGGTGTGATGCGCGCGCGCCCATGCGTTCAGCGGCGTCAGATAGTGTTCGTCGATCAGCTCCGTCAGTGTCCGCCCCCAGTCGTAGCGCAGGTCGGCGGCCTCTTCTCCGCTGCCCGCAGCCAGCTCCGGCAGCCGCGAAGTCAGATCGTATCCGCGCCGCGCGCGAAACTCATCCAGCATCTTTGGCGTCCAGTCCGCGCCGTACACCTCCAGGCTGTCGCTGAACACTGAATAGGGAGCATTGGCCCCGCACGCTGCCAGCAGCGGATCGGCCACGTGCTGGATGTGGCTCTGGATCGCCTCCATGCTGAAGTGGTCCAGTACAAATCCCTCTGCGCCCACCCCGGCGCGCTTTACCTGTTGTCCCGTCCGGCTGGAGATGAAGAACAGCGCCACGCGCGGAGCCGTTCCCTGCGCGGCCGGCACGTTCATGCGCAACGCGCCAACGGTCGCTACCCGTTCCGCCCGATCCGCGTCGTAGCTGCGCGGCGTGCCCGGAGCGACAAACGCCGCCAGCAGCGCTTCGCCGTTGCGAATCGACGGCACGGGCAGGGAAGTGACGCCCTCCGGCAGGGCCACTGTCACAATGCGCAGCCGGCTCGATGCATCCGTTACCGGCACATAGGCGCCACCGTAGGGCCAGCCACTGCCCAGCGTCATGCTCAGCCGCATGTTCAGCTCGTGCGCCGTCTGCGCCGCAAACGTAACCCGGTCGAGAAACTCCCTGGAGAGAAACGGATAGTTGCGGAATCCCTGGGCGGGATCGTTGAGTTCAAGGGCGTATACGGGCTGCAGTTCCACACCGCCGATGCCACCCGCTTTCATCGCCTGCATCTCGCGCGCCAGTTCGTCTTTCTCCACCGCCGGCCCGAACCACCACCAGCGCATCATCGGCCGCGCGTCCATCGGCGGGGCGATAAACCCGGCACGGATTGCGCTCAGAGCATCGGCGGGGCCGGCGCTGCCTGAAGCCGGCGTTTGCCCTGCCACCGGCAGTGAAAACACAGTCGCTGCGCAAACACTCAATACAAAAATCCGGAAAAATCGCATCACATCCCCCACATCAATCCCTCGCGGAGCGCGCTTTCCTCGCCGGGATCGCGGTCGTCCATCGAAATTGTCCTGAGATACAAATACACGATGAAGCGCGGAAAGAAACTCCCGCAAATCCACCCCGGAAAAATCCGGGCGGCTCCCGGCCACATGAACTGTGCCCAGCGCCGCCCGGTGTTTGACCTCCCGTTCCTCTGCAGGAGCGGGAGGTTAGCGTGACTTTCTGCCTTAGAAAACAAACTTGGCGTTGAACTGCCAGTCTCTCGGCAACTGACCGGAGTTGGTCAGGGTGCCGAAGTTGCTCTTGGCGTTGGTGCCGATGCCGTTGCCGTTCGTCGGCCCGCCGGGGGCAACTGCTGATAGCTGGTTAATGGTTGTGTTGGGCGCTCCCCAGCTGAAGTGGTTGGTTAAGTTCTGCACCTGCGCCGCGAAGACGAAGGCCAGATACCGTGTGATTTTGAAGGTTCTGTTAATGCCGCCGTCAACTTCCCAATAGCCCGGCCCAAAGACATTGAAGCCTCCGGTTGCCGGAACATTGCCCACCTGGTAGGTCTTGTTCGGCACATAGAACGCGGTTGCATCCAGGAATGGGGTTGTCGCTGAGGTCAGGTTGTTGATGCCATGGCCGTAGCTCCCGTTGATGCGCACATTGTTGGTGTAGCCAGGAGTGAAGCTCGGATTGCAGCCCTGACCCACAACGATGCAGCCGGAGGCCTTGAATCCGAGGATCTGTCCCGACGAGTAGGTGAAGATGCCGGAGGTCTGCCAGCCGCCCGCGATGATGTTAACAAGCGGATTGTTCCCTCCGATATGTCCCCGACCAAAAGGCAGATCGTAGGTTCCAAAGGTGTGCAATATCTGACGCGGCTCGTGTTCGGAGTAATCCAGCGCCTCTTGCTGACGGGCAATGCCGTCAGTGATCGCCGAACCCGGAATATCGTAGCCGGTACGGCAGCAGGCGCTTGAGTCCTTCTCTCTGCTGTAGGTGTAGTTCAACTGGAAGTTCAGGCCACGCCACGTCCTCTGCGTCAGCACGAACTGCATGCCGCTGTAGGCCGCGGTGCCCGTTACCTCAAAGACATCGGACACTCCGCCATACTGCGGGAAGGGAGACAGCGTTGATTGGATGGTTCCGTTGGGCCCGCCAAAGTTTGCGTAAGGAATGCTTACGGTGGGCACGATTGCCTGCGCTTCCGAGAGGAATGTCTGTCCGGTGTTCTTGTCGGTGCCGGTGGGCAACTGCTTCAACAGGCTTCCCAGGACTTCATACTGCGGGTTGAGTTCATTCCTCAGATAACCGTTGTTGGAGCCATAAAGAAAGTGCGACTCGCTTCCCACATAGTTGACCGAGACCACGGTGTTGGGAAAGATCGCTCTTTCCACGCCGATGTTCCAGGTCTCCGAGTAAGGCGAACGGTTTGCAGACTCGCTATCGAGGTCGGCCACGCCCTGTGGGTTGACTCCCGTACCGTTAATCACATAGTTTCCGGTGTTCACTCCCGGCGTGATGTTCTGCGACGGGTTGTTGGTAGGCGTAAAGCCGGGCAGAGCCGTGTTGGCAGTGCCCGCGTTCTGGAACTGCGTGCTGTTGTTCAGGTAGAACGCAGGAATCGCGCCCGACTGACCCGATGAGGGGTAATTCACGCTGCCCACCATGCCGAACTGCCCGGCGCCGTTATAGGCATTTCCGGCGCCACCCACGCCGCCGCCGAGGGAGGACATGACGCTGAATGCGCCGCGAACCACCGTTTTTTGCTTTACCGTGTAGGCAAAACCGATGCGGGGCTCGAAGTTCCC
>JAKCDN010000139.1 GCA_021841795.1 Acidobacteriota bacterium
TCAGCGCCGCTATGCCGTGCTTTTTTGTCGCCAAGATGGAGATTGCCGTCTGGCCGATCTTCGGCAAGGCAGCGCGCTCCGGCGGGACGATCTTCCTGGATCGATCGAGCCTGGAAAGCGCCATGTCGGTGGCCGATCAGATGGCCGAGCGCCTAAAGCTGCATGTGCCCGTGGTTCTGTTTCCCGAAGGCACAAGCACTGACGGCGCGCAGGTGTTGCGGTTTCATGCGCGGCTGATCGATCCCGCAACCTCCACAGGCACGCCCATCTCACCAGCCGCCATTCGCTATCTGCTGCACGACGGTGTCGAGGAGCGCGAGCTCTGCTGGTACGGCGATGAGTCGTTCGTCACTCACCTTTGGAAGGTGCTGGGCGTAAGAAGTTTCTCGGCGCATCTCTGTTTTGGCGAGCCCAGGATCTATACCGATCGCCGCGTGGCTGCCGATGAGACCCGCGCATGGATCGCCGCCTGGCGCCAGGCCCATTTGCAGGAGGTTCAGCCCGCTGAAACAAATTGACGTCGCCGCCGCTCAACGCGCGCATCCGGCCATGATCCCGGCCCGCAGCAGCAGTTGGCGCCGTTGGTTTCCGCATCGGATGGAATATAGGTTGCCGATGCTCGCGCTGCTGCATCCGGGAGAACGCAAAACACGAGAAAAACCCTGTCAGCCGGGATTCGGCGCGAATTGCCGATCAGGCCTTCGTCTTTGGCGGTGCAGTGGAGCCGCGCACCACCAGGCTGGTAGAGACCAGAAACTCGCGCTGCATTCTGGGATTATCCGGATCTTCGGCCTGCAGACGCAGCGCCTCGAACGCCGACCGGGCCAGATCCACCCGCGACAGGCGAATGGTCGTCAGCGGCGGGAGCGTGTATTCGGCAAAGTCCACGTCGTCCAGTCCGATCACCGACAGATCCTCAGGAACCCGCAGTCCAGCCATGTAGGCCGCGCGCAGCACGCCGATGGCGGTCATGTCGTTGGAGCAGATGATCGCCGAAGGACGGTTGGTGAGTCTTCGCAACTGCTCAAAGCCGCTCACTCCGCCCTTCAGCGTGTGGTCGCACTCGATGGTCCACTTTTTTTGCGTTGACAAACCTGCCGCTTGCATCGCGGCGCGGAAATCATTCTCGCGCGTGATCGCCGAGTGCAGGCTGCGCGGACCGGCCAGAAATCCGATGGAGCGATGCCCAAGATCCGCTAGGTGACGGACCGCGGCGTGAATGCCGGTCGAATAATCAAGCAGAATCGTGCTGGCCTTGGGGTCGTCAAGCTTGAATTCGGCCAGCACAATCGGAACGCCGCGATGAACGAGCTGGTCGAGCACCGGCTCCTCTTCGCCGAAGGTCATCACGGCCACGCCATCCACTTTGCGCTCCAGCATGCGGCGTGCACAGGTGGCCAGGACTGCGGCGTCGCTGCTCGAGGAACTGACCAGAATCTCGTAGCCGTGAGCTACCGCAATCTCCTCAAAGCTCTGGACCAGCTCTGGAAAAAACGGATTGGTGATATTTTCAACGATAATGCCCAGCAGGCGGCTGCGGCCGGAAACCAGGGTACGCGCATGGGTGTTGGGCAGGTAGTTGAGCTGCTTGATGGCTTGCCAGACACGTTTTTTCAGCCGTTCGCTCACCAGCGGCGAGTTATTGATGGTTCTCGATACCGTGGCAATGGAGACTTTGGCCATGGCGGCAACGGCGCGAATGTCGGGCAGTTTGCCGGCCGATTTGCGAGACGATTGACGGGGCACCCACTCATCCTAATGCAGGAAGCGTGGACCCGTGGAGAAAAAGTTTCCGGCCATCTCCTCTCCGGTCTTGGGATCCGGGAACCGGACGGCAACGGGGACAAAATTCTGTGCCCGCCAGTGATGAGGCAGGGCTGATCTTGGCCGAGGCCTAATCACCTTCCGCAATCAGCAGACGAAGGTCGCGGAGATTGTGCCCGGTCGGGCCTGTCACCACCGAGTCGCCGATCGCAGTAAACAGCGGGCAGGCATTGAACTCGGCCAAAGACTGCTCAGGATCGTAGCCAAAGGCGCGCGCGCGGGCGATGGTGGTGGGATCGGCAATGGCCCCCGCCGATTGCGTATTCCCGTCGATCCCGTCCGAGCCTGCGCTGAGCACCGTAAGGCGTTGACTCGGATATTTGGCAAGATCCAGAGCGCAGGCCAGCGCAAACTGCTGATTGCGGCCGCCTGCTCCCGGAGTACGGGTAAGCGTTACCGTGACCTCGCCTACCGAAATGAGACAGAAACGGGTGTGCCGCGTACGGTATGTGTGGAAGCGGTCGAGCAGGTAGCGGGCGGCATCGGCGTAGTCCCAGTCGTCGCAACTGTTATCAACCACGACGTGATAGCCCGCATCGCGCGCCAGGGTGCGTGCGCTCTCGACAAGATCGTGACTGGAAAGAAGCACCTCAAAAACCGAATCGCGGAAGGCCGCGTCTTCGCCGCTCATGCTGGCAGCCGATGTGATGTGGCGCGAGCGCATGGCGTCTGCCCATGGAAACTTGGGGAGAAATGAAGGCTTCCAGGATTTATTTCCCGGCGATTCCGGGCAGTCTTCGCGTTCGAAAAAGGCGCGGATCGAGGCGGGAAGCTTCTCGGCCAGATTGTATCTGGCGATGAGCCCGCGGACATCGGCTAATGTGGAGTGGTCGGGAGTGGTGGGGCCGGAGGAAAGCGCGTCGAGGGTGCGCAACGGAACATCCGGCAATAGCATGCTGACCTTGGTGGCTTCCGGCGCGGCCATGGCCAGGCGGCCGCCTTTAACGGCGGAGAAGTGTTTGCGCAGAATGTTGATCTCGTTGATTGGCGCACCCGAGGCGAGAAGCAACTGGTTGAATTCGATCGTTTCCTCGAGCGTGATGCCGGCATCGAGGGGCAGCTCGAACAGTGCCGAGCCGCCTCCGGAGATGAGGAAGAAGATCAGTGTGTCCTTGCGTGCTTTCCGCAGAAGCGCCAGCGCGGCCCGCGCAGCCGCGAAGGAGTCTTCGTTGGGAAGCGGATGGCCGCTCTCAAAATAGCGGATACGCCAGTTGCGTTTGCTGGGCAACTGGTTGGAGGCGCAGATGCCCCGCAGGCCTTTGCGGCGATGCATGCGGTCGAGAAGGATTTCAAGCATGGGGCCGGCGGCTTTGCCCAGGGCGACGACAAAAATGCGCTTATAAGCGGAAATCTCGATATTGGCGGGCCCACTGCCGTCTGGCAAAAGGCGATAGACAAAGCGATCGTCGAACTGGAGACGGCGGTCGAAGGCCGATGCAATGTCGCACGCCTTGAGCGCTTCGGTAAAGATTTTGGTCGCAACCGTGTGCAGCGCTTCGAGTGCAGTTTCACTGGCCGGCGTCATGGCAATTGCTCCTTCAACCAGCCGGCAAGCGCGGTTTGCATTGCCTCCAGTCGATCGTTGAAGAAATGGTCGGCGCCGGGAATAAGGTTGAGGCGCTTGGGTTCGGCGGCGGTGGCGATGGTGGCTGTCAGCTCGCCGACGGGCGCGAACTGGTCCTGATCGCCGCTGAGGAACAGCTTCGGGATGGGGAGGTCTTTCAGAAATCGGTATTGGTAGCCGCGGCCGGATGCATGGGTGGGCAGGCCGAGAGCGACTAAGGCGCGTACGTTTGTTGTCGAGCCGCCTGGCTCGGAGCAGGCCTGTAACGCCATGGCTGCTCCGAAACTGAATCCGGCAACGACAAGAGGAAGCTGTATCTCACGCGCCAGCCAATTCATGCCGGCAAGCACATCGCCTGCCTCGGCAACACCGTCATGCTCGCCTTGGCTTCGTCCGGTGCCGCGGAAGTTGAAGCGCAGAACCGGCAGACCCAGTCCCCACGCCGGATCGTTGAGCACCTTCATGGCGTGGTAAACCACCTTGTTGTGCAGGTTGCCTCCGCCGAGAGGGTGGGGATGACAGAGCAGCGCAGCGTGCCGGGCATTCTGGGAGCCCGTATTGAGCACAGCTTCCAGTTGCCCGGCCGGCCCCGCCAGCATGAAGCTGCGGATCGAGCGGTTATTGTCGGGTATTATCGTCGGATGCCCACTTACAAAAAGCTCGCCGTCCCTATGTTGCGCAACTTGCGTGGATGCGGTCGACGTGCTCATTGCATTCATCATTTTACGCTGATTGGCTGCGATCCCCCGGTTGGGAATGAAACGGTCCTTTCTAGTCGGTGCTCATGCCGGCGGGCGCTGCGATATGCTGGCAGTATCATGTCGAATGCTCAATCCACGAGTGTCTCTTTGGACCCGATCGCGCTCACGCGTCAGCTATGCGAAATTGAATCAACCACCTACCACGAGGGAGCGGCGGGGGATTTTCTGGCGGAGTTTCTTGCCTTGAGAGGCTGGGTGGTCGAGAAAACTGCTGTTCCGCAGCCACCCGAGAGCGCCACGGCCGGACCTCGATGGAACGTCTATGGCGGTCCTGAAGGGCAGGCGCCGGATCTGGTTTTTTCCACACATATCGACACCGTCCCTCCCTATATTCCATTCAGCGAAGACGCGGAGTTTCTGTACGGACGCGGTGTGTGCGATGCCAAGGGAATTGCTGCCGCGCAGGTTGCGGCGGCCGAAGCGCTCCGTGCGGAGGGTTATCGGGTCGGTGTACTGTTCGTTTCTGGCGAAGAGCGCGACTCGGCGGGCGCAAAGATCGCCAATCTCGCCCCCAAGGGCAGCCGCTATCTTATTAATGGCGAGCCCACGGACAACCGGCTGGCACTGGCTTCAAAGGGTGCACTGCGTGCTGTGTTTCGCGCGAGCGGCAAGATGGGGCACTCGGCATATCCGGAGCTGGGTGAAAGCGCAGTGCACAAGCTCGTCGAGGTTCTGGACAAACTGCTCAAGCTGCATTTGCCGGTAACCGAGGATGTCGGATCGAGCACCCTGAACATCGGTCAGATTCAAGGCGGCTACGCGCCGAACGTAATTGCCGATAAAGCAGAGGCTCAAGTGCTGGTGCGGCTGGTGGGAGATTCAGCGCCGGTGCGCAAAGCCCTCATCGATGCAGCAGCCGGTCTGGCTGAGGTCGATTTCACTCTCGAGATTCCATTCGTGCGCCTGCGCGCGGTCGAGGGCCTGCCAACCGTAATCGTAAAGTTCACCACGGACATTCCCCAGCTTTCGAACTGGGGTGAGCCCCTGTTGCTCGGTCCCGGAAGCATTCATGTGGCGCATACGCCCTATGAAAAGCTGGCAAAGAAGGAACTGTTGGAGGCGGTCGACCTGTACGTCAAGGTTGCAAAGGTGCTGCTCAGTTAGCGATCCGGCTGCCCATTGCCCAGGAAAGCGCCGCGGCGACGTTTTAGATCCAACCATCGCGCCCATATCCATAGCAGGATTAAACGCTGCCGGTAAAGCAACCTCTCGCAGACCGTTTCGTTCCGGCGCTGATTCCAAAGACCGCAGGCGTTTCAGGCCTTTGTCATGACGACTTAGTTGAGAATCTCGATCCTTCCGCGCAGGGTCATAAAATCGGGTACTGCGCTGCCGTTGGAAATGGCCGTGTTCCCGGGCGCGGGGTGATTTTGCCGGCAAGATTCACTGGAACTCGATCTTGGGAGTGGGAATGAAATTATTGAAGTCCGCGGTTTTCCTCGGTATCGCAGCCTTTCTCGCAATGGCTGCGGCGGCGAGCGCTCAGCAACAGCCCTATACAAACGACTTGAATACCGCCTATCAAGCCCCAACTTCCGATCGCGACTACGTGCGGCGCGAGGTCATGATTCCCATGAGAGACGGGGTGAGATTGTTTACCGTGATCTGGATTCCCAAAGGCGCTCACGACGCCCCGGTTGTGCTTACCCGCACCCCCTACGACGCAGCACACAGGACCGGAGCACCGGATGCGGATCGGCTGATTGATGCCTTGCCGCTTTCCGATCAGGATTTCGTGCGCGCAGGCTACATTCGCGTCTATCAGGACGTGCGCGGCAAGTATGGATCCGGCGGCGCCTACCTGATGACGCCGCCCCCGCTCGGTTCGGGCTATAACAACACCGGCGCCGACGATACGACCGATGCCTGGGATACCATCGATTGGCTGGTGAAGAACCTTCCGGAGTCCAACGGACGCGTGGGCATGATCGGAAGCTCGTATGATGGCTTCACCGTGGTCATGGCGTTACTGCATCCGCATCCGGCGCTTAAGGTCGCCGCTCCGGAAAGCCCCATGGTGGATGGCTGGATGGGCGACGATTGGTTTCATTACGGAGCATTCCGTCAGCCCAACATCGACTACGTGCTGGAGCAGACCAGCCGCCGAGGCGCCGGGGTTTCCGTGCCGCATCTGGGCGATGACTACACCAACTTTCTTGACGCAGGTACGGCAGGCAACTTTGCCCGCTCTCGCGCCATGGACCAGCTCCCCTTCTGGAAAGACATGGTGGATAACCCCAGCTACGATGCCTTCTGGCAGGCCCAGGCCTTGGACAAGCTGATTGCAAAGACAAAATTGTCGGTGCCGACAATGTGGGAGCAAGGCGAGTGGGATCAGGAGGATATGTACGGCGCTAACCATTGCTACCGTGCCTGGGAGCCGCAGGACACCGCCAACACCATGAACTATCTCGTCATCGGTCCATGGTTCCACTCTCAGATCAACCGCCAGGGCCGCGCCATTGGCCCCTTTGTATGGGCCGCCGACACCGCCGAGCAATGGCGCCGCGATGTGTTGCTGCCGTTCTTTAATCAGTATCTGAAGCCCGGCTCGCCCAAGGCGGATACGCCGCCGGTGTGGATCTACGATACCGGAGCCGATCACTGGGATGCGCTCGAAAAGTGGCCACTGAGCTGCGAAAACGGTTGTAATGCTGTTTCACAGCCGCTCTATTTGCAGGCGGACGGTAAGCTGTCTTTCAATGCGCCCCAAACCGGCGCCCAGGCTTACGATGAATACATCTCTGATCCGGCCAAGCCCGTGCCCTACCGGCCGCGGCCGGTGGTGGGGGAGGGAAGCGCCTGGCGTACATGGCTGCTGACTGATCAGCGCTTTGTCGATGGCCGGCCCGATGTATTGACCTACGAGACCGCGCCCCTCACCGCTCCGCTGAAGCTCGCTGGCGAGCCTATCGTACACCTGGTTGCATCCACCAGCGGCACTGACTCCGATTGGGTGGTCAAGCTGATTGATGTCTACCCCAATGATTGGCCCGCGAACCTTGACACCGATGGCGCCTTTCCCGGCACGCTGGGCGTGCAGCCGGACATGAGCGGTTATGAGCTCCCTATCGGTATCGATATCTTTCGCGGACGCTACCGCGTCAGCTTCTCGCATCCAGAGGCGATCGTGCCGAATCAGCCCCTCGAGTACAAGTTCGCGCTGCCCAATGTAGACCATACCTTCCAGCCTGGGCATCGCATCATGGTGCAGGTCCAGTCCAGCCTCTTCCCGCTCTACGACCGTAACCCGCAGACCTTCGTGCCGAACATCTTCAACGCCGGACCGCAGGACTTTACCAGAGCAACCGAACGGGTCTGGCATCAACCTGGCAGAGCCAGCTATATCTCACTCCCAGTCGTGCCGGCCTCGCACTGATGTGAGCACTGGCGCATCGCGCCTTGCGGAGTGCTGCAAGATTGAACGACGAGGATCCGCCGCATGGAGTCTGCATCGACGGAGCTCCACTTGCGCTCGGCAGAGCGCCCGAAAAATGATCTCTTGGAGAAGGCCGGCTCGATGGAATTTCGAGTGCTGGCTGGTGAATCTAAGGTAGTGGCGGAGAGACAGGGATTCGAACCCTGGATAGAGTTTCCCCTATACACGCTTTCCAAGCGTGCGCCTTCAGCCACTCGGCCATCTCTCCGCTTGAGAAAAGTACAAGAAAGCTGCGGTTCGAAT
>JAKCDN010000140.1 GCA_021841795.1 Acidobacteriota bacterium
GACCGGAGAGCATGTCCGCTTCGCTGCGAAGCAATTCCAGGTTCTGAATCCGGCAATGGAGACCATGCCGCTGCGTGTCGGCCAGCTCCGAACCGCCCTTCTTCAGATCATTTCGAGCGCTATCCAATTGCCGCCCATAAAGCTTGGAATGGTCCTTAAACCGGCTGCGGCAGCTATCCTCACCGCGCTTGAGCGCCTGACGCTCGGTCTCGACGTCGGCCGGACTGAAGCGAAGCGAGGGGGCCAGGGCGAAGAGATCTTCGTAGGACTTCTGCAAATAGTCATGCAGGGGCAACTGAGAAGACTGCGCCGGCGGTGACTGCGCAGCGCCCGACAGGTTGACGGGCATAAGCGCCAAAAGGACGATTGAGCCGGCAGCAGTGCACTTGCGGATGACCGTATTCATCGGAAGCCTCCTCTCTTGGAGCAGCCTTTGGCCGCGCATCGACTTATTGCGGCTTGTTCAATTGCGCCGTATAGCCTTGCCGGGTAAAGACGTCGATCTTATGGTTATTGCCCTTCTCGTCAGTTACCGTGAGGGGCTTTCCGTCGGGCCCGACGATCTCCATTTGCAGGCGATGGTAGCGCCCGTCGCGAAGCTCCGGCGGCGGGCGGAACGTGAGTGTGTACTCACTGCGCAGATAGCCGACCACACTGCGGAAGATGGTAGGCATCTCACCCTGAAAACGGGGAAACAGCGCCAGCCCGCCGGTCATCTTTGCGAACGTGGCCAGGGAGTTCTTGCTTTGCAGATAGGACACTCCGGAGCCGTAGCGCGTGTATTCGGCTTCGGCCAGGCCAATGCTGAAGATTGTCACGTCGGTTTGCCTTAATTTGCCGTACATCTCCTCCAGAGTTGTCGCGCTAAAAGTATCGAGGCCGGTGGCCAGCAACAGGATGGACTTTCGGCCACGGACGCCGTTGAGCTTTTCAAGGGTGTCAGCCAGCGCATCGTAGAGGTTAACCTCTTGAAACCGTGGAGGTCCGAGCCAGGCGATCGCGTCGCGGACTTCATCCTGCTTGTGGGTAAAGTCCACCTGAACCTTGGGCTGCAGATCGAAGGTGGTGAGAGCCACCCAATCGCGCGACTCGAGATGCCTGAGAAATGCGGCGCCCCAGTCCGCCGACCTGCCTGCAAAGTAACTATAGGAAGCGGCGCTGTACTCCATAAGCACCACGATGGTGATGGGCGCCGAGGCGGGGGCAAAGTCCACCAGCTTTTGCGGCCGGCCATTATCGAGGATTCGAAAATTGCAGGGCTTCAAGCCCGGCAGGACGCGCCCGTCATCATCGGTTACCAGCACATTGACGCTCACCAGTGACGCATCACTGCGCTGGGTGGCGTCGACGGTCAGCGGCGGCTCAGTCCGGGCTGCAGCGCCTGTCTCCTGTTTTTGCGTCCGGACAAGGGACGAGACCGGCGACAGCGGCAGCGGGAGCAGAACCAAGCCTGCCCCAATGGCAACGACGAAAGTGTGGAGGAAGTTGCTCATCGCCAGCGGCTTCCAATCGACGCCGCTCGTTGGTGCGGCCGTGCAAACCTGACGCCCGAGCCGGAGCGCCTACACGCCGAGAGCGCCCAGGACAATCACGGGACACAAGGCCTGGGTGACAACGCGCTGGACCGTGGCCGAGGTTGCCGTGTTGACCGGGGATAACAATGCGGTTTCACGGATTGCCGACGCCGCGTGCTGCGCCGGGTCCGATGGCTGTGCCAGCTCTTCGCGCGGCGCTGTCATGAGGATGCTATCCGCGCATGACGCCCTGGCAAGGAGGAGGATTTCACGTGCCGGCGCCCCTCGGAGAAGAAACGGCTCACACGCGATCCCTACCCAACGCAACTGACGCGCCATGCGATGGAGAGACGTGCGCGCGAACTCAGTGCAGCTGGGAGACGGGGCGGCCTGGGCGCATTCACCTGCACCCGGGGATGATTTTCTCGAATCGAGCACGTGGACAAGAAGCACCTTTGCAGCGCGCCGCTTTGCCTGTTGAATGACGTGGAACAGCAGACGCTCCTCATCGGCAAAGTCAGTAACAGCAACAATCGTTGCCGGAGTGCCGGATTGGCCTGGAGCCCGGGTTGACAGATACAGGCCGGCATTTCGGTTTCGATTCGGCAATACATCATGTCTCGGGTTCACCGCCTGAATCCTCCCTGCACTGCGAGATAGGACCGTGCCAGAACCGATGAGGCGGATAGCAAGGAGCGCCGGTATGCCGCGCAACTGGAATTGCCGTTCAAGAGAACCCGCCTCGCGGCCAATTCCACTTATGCACGTACGGGGCCACAGTCGATTGATCGGCGACCCTGAAAAGATCGAGAAAAACAGTGACGGAGAACGCCAGCCGCGACCACGCGTCAAAAGATTTTGCGGCGACGACGATTTTCGGGACACAGACGAGGGTGAAGCGATTGCTCCCTGACTACCGCTCCCGGACAAGGGAGATTCCAAACCGCTGAGAGCACTGAGTGGGCACAAAGGCGCGCTGGCCCGGAACGAACGGCAAGCCTGGCGAAGGCTCGATTTGTGAGCTGCCGCACCCGGCCCGTTTGGTCGGCCGCGTGCAAGCGCCTAGTACGTGGAGAAGCCTCACTCCATAGCGCCAACTGATTCAGGCTTCTCCGGGAGGGTACTTTGATGAAAATGAAGACAAATTCCTGGACAGCTCTGGCAATCGCTCTACTGCTTGCATCCACGACACTGACGGCGCAACGCGGAGGCCGTGGCGGCGGGGGTGGCGGTGGCGGCCAGCAGCAAGGACCACCGTCGACGGCAGGCTCAGGGCAAGCCGGAGGTGGAGGTTACGGCACATTGGATCAGACCCGCGACCGCGATCAAACTCGTGACCCGATACGCGATCCCGCCCAGTTGCGCGCCCAGGCAACGACACAACAGCGCGATCAGTTGCGCACCTGCGATCAGACGATGGGCCAAACGCGCAAGCAGGCGAAGTCTCTGAAGCAGTATGCGAGCAATCCGAACTTCGATCCCAGCGAGGCACTGCGGCAGCATCAGCAACTGCAGGATCAGCTTAAGACCCTGGAGCAGAACCGCCAGCAGTTGAACGCAGGGCTCAATGAAGAGCAGCAGAGCGCAATCGAAGCGCGCAATCAAAACATGAGCAGGATTCACGAGCGGGTCCAGAATCGCCTGCAAGACATGGGGCGCGAGCTGAACGACACGACCCTGCACACGTCGGATGTGGAGAAGCAGGCCCGGGAGGTGGAGAGCGACATGAAGTCGTATCAGAAAGAACTGAGGGAAGCGGGCAAAACTCTCGATCTGCTGTGACGCCCGGGCGCGGCCGGGCCGGTGCGCATCGCCTGAGCGAAGCCCTGGACCTGGTCCGACTCCGGCAACGTATTTGCTGCGGGCTGTCAGCCTGGCCCGCGGCAATGCCACGCATTGCAACCGGAGGAGGCTTGCGATGTCCGGCGCGGCATCGCAGGCCTCATCGGCTGCGGGCGATCTGCCATCGGTCGGCGAGCTGCAATCGATCCGGGAATGACTCCGCGCAACGTGGGACTGTCGCGCTCTTATGAGAGCTGGAGATCATCGGAGGGCGCGTGCAGGCTGTATTTTCCAATCTTGTATCCGAGGTCGCTTCTTGAAACTCCGAGATAGCGCGCCGCTTCAGCCTGCACGCCGTTTGCAAACTGAAGGGAGCGGACAATCAAGGCTCTCTCGATCTCGGTCATGGTCTTGCGCAGGTCCAATTGCGCCGGGAGGCGGGCGGCGAGAGATTCGGGGGTAAGCTCCCCGGTGGTCTGCGGCGCGGTGAATGAGGCCGGCTGCAGTGGAAAATCGTCCGGCTGCAATTCAGGGCCCTGCGCCAATATCAGAGCGCGTTCCAGAAGATTTTTCAGCTCGCGCACATTACCGGGAAAAGCATAGCCGGACAGCTTTTCAAGGGCCGCGGCGCTGATCGGCCGCGCCGCAACCTTCATTTCTCCGGCGATCTGGCGCGACAGGGACAGGCTGAGCTCACTTATATCCTCCTGCCTTTGCCGCAGCGGCGCAATGTGAACAGGCACGACGGCAAGCCGATAATAGAGATCCTCGCGGAAGAGGCCGTCGCGAACACGTTCGTCGAGCTTACGGTGCGTTGCCGCGAGAACCCGAACGTCCACGCGACGTGTAGCGGTCGAGCCGACGCGCTGAATTTCTCCATCGGCGAGCACGCGCAGCAACTTTGCCTGGGCGGCCAGGGACATCTCCGCCACTTCATCGAGGAAGAGAGTGCCCTCATGAGCGGCCTCAAAGAGTCCGGCCCGGGATTTGTCGGCCCCGGTGAAGGCTCCGCGTTCATGCCCGAAGAGCTCGCTTTCAAGCAAGCTCTCCGTCACGGCGGCACAATTGATCGCGATGAAGGACTTCTTGGCGCGCGGGCTATTGCGATGAATTGCCCGGGCGACCAGTTCCTTACCGGTTCCGGTTTCGCCCGTGATCAGAACGGTCGTACCGGTTGCAGCGACACGGGCGATAAAATCGCGCACGCCGCAAATTGCGAGGCTGCTGCCGAGGATTTCATTCGCACCCTCAAGCTTGCGCACGGCGGTTTTGAGCGCGGAATTTTCGCGCAGCAATGCCGTGTGTTCCGAGGCGCGCCGCACAGCCGCGCGGACAACGTCGGGCGCGAATGGCTTGGTAAGAAAGTCGAAGGCGCCTTGTCTCATGCTTTCGACGGCCAGTTCCAGGGTACCGACCGCGGTGAGAAAGATGACGGAGGTGGTGGGATCGTCTTCCTGGGCCGCATGCAGTACATCGAGGCCGCTCCCGTCCGGCATTCTTTGGTCGGTGAGCACCACATCAAAATCCTCGCGCTTGAGAATGTCGATTGCCTCAGCCGCGCCTGCCGCTTCGCGAACCACATGCGCGTCCCGGCGGAGGTTGGTATCGAGGATCCGCCTCATTCCCGGTTCGTCATCGATCACCAGGATCTTTGCCATGCAGGGCCTCCTCGCTGAACTCCTCGACTAGATTCATTTTGAATGTCATGGTGAAGGCAACGGCTCCGTCTGCGTTCTCGCTGACCCACAGGTCGCCGCCGTGGGCGACGGCAATCCCTCTTGCGATCGCCAATCCGAGGCCGGTGCCTCCGGCCTTGGTGGTAAAGAAAGGCTCAAAGACTCTCTCGAAGTGGGCATCGGGAATGGCTTTTCCGGAGTTCGCAACTTCGAGGAGGACCATACCGTCAGCGGCAGCAAGGCGCAGTTCGATTTTTCCTCCGGAGGGCGTGGCATCGAGGGCGTTGAGGGAGAGATTCAAAAGTGCCCCTTCAATTTGTGAGCCGTCGACGTTAGCGTAGATCTCCGGGGTTGCGGAGCAAGCCACAGCGATGGAGGTTCCGGCCGCCCGCAGCCGGGTCACGTCCGCAACGTGGCGCGCGACATCGCGGATGGAGACGACCGAGCGCTGCGGCGTTGAAGGCCGGGCGTAAGTGAGGAAGTCGGTGGTGAGATTTTCGAGGCGTCTGGATTCACGCAGGGCAATAGCGAACATCTCATCGCGTTCGGCACTGTCGATGGCAGGATAGGCGGCGGTCGCCAAGGAGCTGGAGATCATGGCTACCGGGTTGCGTATCTCATGCGCAATGCCGCTGGCGAATCGGCCCACGGCGGCCAGTTTTTCTTCAGCGGCGAGTTTTTCCCGCGCAAGGGCCAGTTCCCTCATCTTCCGGTAGAGACTGGCTTCGCGTTCTCGGAGCTGATTTACGAGGAACCACACCAAGGGTCCGGCGAGACAGAAGATTACCGCGATCATCCCGGTCTCAAGATACTCCGACGGGCGCGCGGGAGGGTGGATACGGAAATAGTGCTGATTCCAGGCGAACATCATGGCGATGGCCGCGACGATGGTGGCGATGGTGGGCAGCAGGCCAAACTGATAGGCGCTCTGCAGGATGGGAATTGCCAGGACGACAAAATAGGGAGCATCGTCACGGTTGGTGAGAAAGGCCAGGAACCCCGCCAGAAGAAAGAGCCCCGCCATGGAGATGGCAGTTTCAATGCGCGCGGTTTTCAGGGGAATGCCGTCGCGCATTCCCTGAAGCCATAGAACTTCCCACGCTTTGATCAGAAAGGCGAAGGCCAGGATCAGGACCACGCCTTTGGATGGTTCGCCCAGAAGTGGAGCGAAGACAGCGTGCAGCAGAAGCAGGCCGGCAATGACAAACAAAGTGAGGATGCAGAAGGCCGACTGCTGCTTTCTTACGGTCTGAGCCTCAATACCTTCTATCGACGGAAGTGCGCGCATCGCCGCCAGCCGAGAAGGGTCTTCAATCATCCCGCGCTCCGTTTCGATGCTTCCGGGAACGGCTCTGAGATCATTTCCTCAGGTCCGTCTCCGCTGAATCCGGAGCAACGGACGAGGCGCTAGACTGCCCATTCTCCGGTGGAATTATAGCGTGCACACCAAATTCGTGCACCAGCCGGGCGCCGGCATGAGCCGTATTGACCAGATAGAGGACACCCGCGGAATAGAGGACCAGGAAGGCCAAAGGCATGAAAGTAGCAGTCAGGCGGTTTTCCTCGCGGCGCAGAAAGCGCGGAGATGCAACGATCCCGAGCAGGATTGCGCATAAGACCGAAAACACGATCTCCGTCTCCCGGGCGAGGTTCTGGTGGGCCTGCAAAACAGCGTCAACATCTCCGCCACGCTCTGCCATTCTGGCCGCCGCTTCACCGGTTGCGGCGGCCAGGAGGAGAGTTCCAGTGCCCAGCAGGAGAAAGACGAGGGCAATCAGCATGTACGGCCTACCGCGCGGCGGCGAGGGGATGGCGCTGACAAGAATGAGAGCAGGACTGAGCAACAACAGCACAATCGGGAAATGGATGATCATCGGGTGCAGGGAGTACCAGGTCGGAATTGGAGGAAACTGCGGCATCCTATACCTCCATGTTGTGAAATCAGCCTTATGGGCTGTCCTGCCGGTCAGAGCAAAGGGGATCAACGGAGATCAGGAGATGGTCTCAAACGATTCCTTGGCCGTGAAGCAGGAAGGACACTTCTCAAAGTTCGTCTCGCGGACGGTAAAGCCGCAGGTGGGGCAGACGTAGAACATCGCGTGGCTTGTGCCCTTCAGAGAATCCAGGTTGTGCAGTGCGGCGGTATAAAGCTTTGCGTGCTCGATCTCAGCGGTTCTGGCATAGTTCAGGCTGACGATCGCGCGTTCATTGCGATCGGCACGCGCCTGCCGCAGGAAGTCCGGGTACATGGTGTCGCGTTCATACGACTCGCCCTTGATGGCTTCCTCAAGGTTTTCCCGGGTTGACTTGACGGTGAGGGTCTCGATCCTGGAGACAGGAACAGCGCCCATTTCCTTGATGACTGCAGCATGGTTTGCGGCGTGGACCTGCTCAGCGCGGGCCGCGGCGCGGAAAAGGGTTGCGACTTCACCGTAACCGTCGGCCTCGGCGCGGTGGGCGAAAGCCAGGTAGCGCAGATGCGCGTTGCTCTCACCGTTAAAGGCCGCCTGCATATTCTCAAGCGTGGTCGCCGCATTGGCGGCGCCTGCCGGCACAATGATGGCAAACAGAGCGGCACAGAGCCATCGAACCGGACGGAAAATCGATCGTATCGAAGACATTGCGGAATCCTCCTTGGAGCCTGTCGGCGCTTTGCTACCCGATACTGGATGCATTTTGGGGGCCAACAGGAAGAGATACGGCGAGACGCAGAGATGCACGGCAGAGGCAAGAAAGAACCCCTGGTTTGTCGAACGAATCCGACAGATTTGTCCAAAGTCTTGGACTCGATTGCGCAA
>JAKCDN010000141.1 GCA_021841795.1 Acidobacteriota bacterium
GATCTTTTCGCGGGACGACGCGCGGTCCCGCGGTTTGACCTCGACGGTCTGCTTTCCCATGGGCAACCTGGCGCCGGAGGGATCGGTGATCAAGAGCACGGCCATTGATCCGTCGCTGGTGGGCGAAGACGGGGTGTACCGGCACACCGGTCCGGCCAGGGTGTTTGTCACGGAGGCGGCCGCGATCAAGGCCATCAAGGGCGGCGCGGTGGCGCAGGGAGACGTGATCGTGCTGGTCTGCAGCGGGCCGAAGGGCGCGGGGATGCAGGAGATTTACCAGATCACTTCGGCGCTCAAGCAGATTCCGCACTGCAAGCACGTGGCGGTGATTACCGACGGCCGGTTCAGCGGAGTTTCGACGGGCGCGTGCGTGGGCCATGTTTCGCCCGAGGCGCTGTCCGGAGGCCCGATCGGCAAGGTGCGCGAGGGCGACCGGATAGAGATTGTCATCGACCGCGCCGGGCTGTTGGGGACCGTAAACCTGGTGGGCGAAGGCGGAGAGAGCTTTGCCGCCGAGGAGGGCGCGCGGCGGCTGGCGGCGCGGGAGCCGCGAAGCGATCTGGCGCCGCATCCGCAACTGCCCGCAGATACGAGGCTGTGGGCGGCGCTGGTGCAGGCCAGCGGCGGGGTGTGGGGCGGCTGTGTTTACGACGTAGAGCGGATTATTTCGCGATTGGAGAGGGAGCAGTGAAGCTTTATCGGACCAGGGGCGGGAATTACGTGGAAGAGCGGGGAGCGTACTATTACGTTCCGGAGCCGAGCTGGGATGCGCTGGTGGCGCACGCCGATCTGGGCGGCTATCTGGCGAGGGTGGCGGCAACGGCGAATCCGGTGGCGGAGTTTGAAGGCGCGGCAGTTGAAGCGCCGATCGGGAGCCAGGAGGTGTGGGCGGCGGGCGTGACCTACTACCGCAGCCGCAGCGCGCGGATGGCGGAGTCAAAAGATGCCGGCGGCGGCGATTTTTACGATCGCGTCTACACGGCGGAGCGGCCGGAGCTGTTTTTCAAGGCCACGCCAAGCCGGGTAGCGGGACCGGGCGGCGCGGTGCGCATTCGCGTTGACGCCCAATGGTCGGTGCCCGAGCCGGAACTGACGCTGCTGGTGAATCCGCGGGGCGAGATCATCGGCTACACGGTGGGCAACGACATGAGCTCGCGCGACATCGAGGGGGAAAATCCGCTGTATCTGCCCCAGGCCAAGGTCTACGACCGCAGTTGCGCGCTGGGGCCATGCGTTCTGGTGACGCGCGATCCGCTGCCAAGGGAAACAGAGATCGGGCTGGAGATCCGGCGCGGCGATGAGGTGGCGTTCCGCGGGGCGACCACGCTGGCGGCGATGAAACGCGAGCCGGTCGAACTGGTGGCGTACCTGTTCCGGGAGAATCGCTTTCCGGCGGGGGCGCTGCTGATGACGGGAACCGGCATTGTGCCGCCGGACGAGTTCACGCTGGCCGCGGGCGATGTGGTGAGCATTACGATCGGCGGGATCGGCACCCTCAGGAACACGGTGGCGCAGGGGGCATCGATCGCGGCGAGCTGAGGCGATGCGCGGCGGAACGAAGGGGCTGCCCGTTCGCAGACGGGCGTAGTGCGGGATGTCCCTGCAATGCGCAACAGCTCAAACAGAGGGAGCAAGCGCAGATTCTTCGCATACCGCCCCCGAACTGAAAGACGCTTGGGCCGCGCGCGCTCACGATGACAGCGCCAATGATGTTAGGAGCTTCGGGGACGGAACAGTCGAGCTTTTTGGAGTTCCCAAGCGCAGGCGTTTTCGAGGCAGACGGAAAGACCGGTCGGAGGTCGTTTGGCAACTACAGAGACACTTGTAACGACAGGCCAGGGCCTGCCGCGGCGGCGCTGGCGCATCGCCTGGCTGCTCGGCATCGGCATTCTGGTGAACTACTTCGACCGCGTCAACCTTTCGGTGTCGCACAATGCGCTGGTGGGGGCCTTCGGCATTTCGGATGTTGTCTTCGGCTACCTGTCGAGCGCCTACAACTGGACGTATGCGCTGTGCCAGATTCCGATCGGGGTGATTCTGGACAAGTTCGGCGTGAAGCGCGTGGAGCGGATCGGCACGTTTCTGTGGAGCGTGGCATCGTTTGCAGCCGCGATCACGTCGAGCCTGGGCGGTTTCTTTGGCGCACGCCTGCTGCTGGGCGTAGGCGAAGCGCCGGCGTTTCCCGCCAACGCGCGGGCGGTGGGGCTGTGGTTTCCGGTGCGCGAGCGGAGCTTTGCCACGGCAGTGTCGGACGCGGCCGCGAAGCTGGCATCGGCCGTCGGCGTGCCCTTAATCGGCATCGTGCTGATTCATGTGGGCTGGCGGTTGAGCTTTGCCTTTACCGGGGTTGTGAGCTTTGTCTATTGCCTTGTTTTCTGGAGGGTCTACCGCGATCCGGCGGACGATCCGGAGCTGAGCGATGCGGAGCGGGAGTACATTGCCGATCTGGAGAATCCGGAACACGCGCAGCAGATCGTGGAGAAGCCTTCGCCGCTGAAGACGCTGCTGGCGCAACGCAAGGTGATCGGTGTCGCGCTGGGATTCGGCTCCTACAACTACGTTTTTTATCTTCTGCTGTATTGGCTGCCGTCGTATCTGTCCACGACACTGCACATCGATCTGCTGCACTCGTTCGCTTACACGAGCGTGCCGTGGCTGATCGCCACGGTGACGGATCTGGCCATCGGAGGGTGGCTGGTGGACTCACTGGTGAAGCGGGGATGGAACGCGAGCACGGTGCGCCGGACGGTGATTCTTGCGGGCACATCCTTCGGGCTGGGCATCCTGGGAGCGGCGCATGCGCGGGATGCGATGCAGGCGCTGATCTGGATCAGCGTTTCCATTGGCGGACTTTCAGCGGCGGCGCCGGTGGCCTGGTCGCTGACCTCGATGATTGCGGCGCGGGGCGATATCGGGAAGGTGGGAGGGATCATCAACTTCAGCGGGCAGATCTCGGGGATCGCCGCATCCATTCTGACCGGCTACCTGGTGGCGGCGTTCCACACTTACGCGTGGGCCTTCGCGGTGGCGGGCGTCTATCTCGCTATCGGAATCGCCGGTTATGGCTTCCTGCTGGGGAAGATCGAGTTGCCGCGGCGCGGCGAGCCGCAGGCCGGCCAGGGCAATTCCCGAGTTCTGTAGCCGCTTTCGAATGCGAGCCGGTCGCCGCATCCGGGGCTGTGTTGATTGGAGTGTCGCGGCTTCAGGATACGGTTGCGCAGGAGCGGCGATCGACAAACGGAAACGGTTTGCAGCGCGGTCACCAGGCCGTGCCGACGCTGGTGCAGGCAGGGGAATTCGTACTCCTGTAACGTCGGCTGGTGCACAATGAAAAGATGGAGGAAAAGCGCGAGTGCCGCGGATTCACTTTCACCAGCAGTTAGCGGAGCTCAAGGACAAGATCCTGGCCATGGCTGCCCTGGCGCAGCAAGCGGTTGAGTCTGCCGTGGAGGCCTATCTGCGTCATGACAAGGGGCTGTGCAAGTTTGTCAAACAGAACGAGCGCGCGATCGATAGCGCGCAGCGCGAGCTGGATGAGATGGCCTACGATCTGCTGGCCAAGGAGCAGCCGATGGCCATCGACCTGCGCTTCATTCTGGCGGTCATCAAGATCAACGGGGATCTGGAGCGGATCGGCGATCAGTCGATGAACATTGTGCGCCGGACGCGGGAGATCCTGCCGATCGACGACGTGAGCTTGCCGGTGGACTTTGCCGCGATGGGCGAGTTTGCCGCGCAGATGATCCGCACGGCGCTGCAGGCGCTTCTGGATGGCGATGCGCGCCTGGCCGACACGGTGCGCGAGATGGACGACGAGATCGACCGCATGAACCGCCGCGCGCACGACGACCTGCTGCGGATGATCGAAGAGAAGCCGCAGTTTACGCAGCAGGCGATGAACGGCATCCTGGTGGCGAAGAATCTGGAGCGGATCGCGGACCACGCATCGAATATTGCGACGGATGTGATCTTCTGGATCCGGGGCGCGGATGTGCGTCACGAGCTGAGCGTGGCCATGGACTGAGAGCGGCATGGCTGCCGTCTGCCTGGATGCAAGCTCCTGAGGCCGACGCCGGAAGCGCCGGCCGCAGGCGCGGGCAAATGCGAGGTTGAGGAGCGGGAAGACAGAGCAGGCCCCGGAAGAATGATCCGGGGCCTGCGGTTTTTTGCGCCGGAATCGGCGAGCTAGACGCCGATGACGGCGCACAGCTCCTTGACGGCCTCGGCGCTGCGCTTGAGGGCGGCGTCTTCTTCCGCGGTGAGCTTGATTTCGACGATCTGCTCGATGCCGCCGGCGCCCAGCTTGCAGGGCACGCCGATGAAGTAGCCGGAGATCCCGTACTCGCCTTCAAGGTAGGCGGCGCAGGGCAGGATTTTTTTCTTGTCCTTGAGGATGGCTTCGGCCATCTCGACGGTTGCGGCTCCGGGCGCGTAGTAGGCGCTGCCGGTCTTGAGGTGTTTGACGATCTCGGCGCCGCCGTCGCGGGTGCGCTGGATCATCTGTTCGAGGCGCTCGGGGGCGATGAGCTCGGGCAAGGGAATGCCGGCGACGGTGGAGTAGCGAGCCAGCGGGACCATGGTGTCGCCATGTCCGCCGAGCACGAAGGCGGTCACGTTTTCAACGCTGACCTTGAGCTCGTCGGCGATGAAGGTGCGGAAGCGCGCCGAGTCGAGCACACCGGCCATGCCGATAACGCGCTGGCGGTTGAAGCCGGCCTGGCGGAAGGCGGTCTGAGCCATGGCGTCGAGCGGGTTCGAGACGATGATGAGAATCGACTCCGGCGATTGCGCCACGACCTTGGAGACCACGTCGGACATGATCTTGTAGTTGGTATTGAGCAGGTCGTCGCGGCTCATGCCGGGCTTGCGCGCGATGCCCGCGGTGATGATGACGATATCCGAGTTGGCGGTGGCGGCGTAGTCGTTTGCGCCCACGATGGAGACATCGCGCCGTTCGATCGGCATGGCTTCGAGCAGGTCCAGGGCCTTGCCCTGGGGGATGCCTTCCACGACGTCAACCAGTACGACATCGGCCAATTCCTTGGCCACAAGCCAGTGCGCGCACGTGGCTCCCACGTTGCCCGCGCCGACGATACTTACCTTCTTCCGCATTGCAATTCTCCTGTTTGTAAATCGTGGTTGGTGAATCCTGGGCCGTAGCCCGTGGACCGTGAGCCATGGTTACCGCCCGGCCCGGACTGTCTGTGCTGCCGTATGCCGGTGCAACCATTTGCGACCTGAAGACGAGCCTTGCAGATGCAATCGATCAGGCCGCGCTGCTCACGATGCGCGGTTTACATGTTGGCGATAATCCGGGCTGCGAACTCGCTGGTGCCGACTTTGGTGGCGCCGGCGGTCTGCCGCTCGAAGTCGTAGGTGACGGTCTTCTGCTGGATGGTTTTTTCCATCGCGTTCTCGATCATGCGCGCCGCTTCCTTCCAGCCGATGAACTCGAGCATCATCACGCCGGAGAGGATGACCGATCCGGGGTTGATGACGTCCTTGTCGGCATACTTGGGGGCGGTGCCGTGGGTGGCCTCAAAGACGGCGAAGCCGTCGCCGATGTTGGCGCCGGGGGCGATGCCCAGGCCGCCGACCTGGGCCGCGGCGGCGTCGGAGATGTAATCTCCGTTGAGATTGGAGGTGGCGAGGATGCTGTAGTCCTCGGGGCGGATGATGATCTGCTGGAAGATGGAATCGGCGATGCGGTCGTTGATGAGGATCTTCGACTTCCAGGCGCCGTTGCCGTGGGATTTTCCGATCGAGTCGAGGACGAGCTTGACCTCGGCGCAGACCTGATCGCGGAAGCCGGCGGGGGCAAATTCCATGCCGGGCTCGATGAGCGCGGCGTTCTGCTCGATGGTCAGGCCGGGCCTGGACTCGACGTTGCCGAGGATCCAGCTCTCGCGCTCGGTCACGGTCTGATCGCGGAACTCCTGCGTTGCGACCTCGTAGCCCCACTCGCGGAAGGCGCCTTCAGTGAACTTCTGGATGTTGCCCTTGTGCACGAGGGTGACGGTCTTACGGCCGGATTCGAGGGCATGGCGGATGGCATAGCGCACCAGCCGCTTGGTGCCGAAGATGGAGATGGGCTTGATGCCCACGCCGGAATCGGAGCGCACTTTCTTTTTGCCGCCCTGGAGCAGATCGTCGTTGAGGAACGAGATCAGCCTGGCCGCATCCGCGGTGCCCTGCTTGAACTCGATGCCGGAGTACACATCCTCGGTGTTCTCGCGGAAGATGACGATATCGACTTTTTCGGGATGCTTCACGGGGCTGGGCACGCCCTGGTAGTACTTGACGGGGCGCACGCAGGCGTAGAGGTCGAGGATCTGGCGCAGGGCCACGTTGAGCGAGCGGATGCCGCCGCCGACGGGCGTGGTGAGCGGCCCCTTGATGGAGACGCGCAGGTCGCGCGCCGCGGCCACGGAATCGTCAGGCAGCCAGGTGCTGAACTGGCGAAAGGCCTTTTCGCCGGCGAAGATCTCAAACCACCGGACGGCGCGCTTGCCGCCGTAAGCCTTTTCTACCGCGGCGTCGAAGACGCGCTGCGAGGCCTTCCAGATATCGCGGCCGGTGCCGTCGCCTTCAATGAAAGGAATGATGGGATGGTCGGGAACGGAAAATTGCCCGTCCTTATAGTCGATAGGCTGGCCGTTTTTGGGCAGCTCAAGGCCGTTGTAAGTATTCTGCATGACGTTCAGCGAAGCCCCTTCTGAGATTGATCCATTTTTGAGGCTAACACCTGCAAATTACGGGTGGCAATTGCGGCGTCCCGGTTTTGCGGGGGCGGTTTGGGAGGAAGCGGGCTCTCCGGTAATCCCAGGGCCGCGGCAAGCGAGAGGCAGAGCGGGCGATGAGCCGGCGCCTGCATTGCCGGGGCGTTCGGCCCGCAGGCGCGGGGATCGGCAGGCCTCATCGCGGGCCGAGGGCGCAGAGTCAGCGCAGCTCCGGCCGCAGAGAGCCCCGTCAGGGCCTCTGACGCTATCGGCCTTTCACACCGTTCAAGCTATCGTCGTCAAAGCGCGGAATGCCGAAGTGGCCGCGCAGGTGAAGCAGGTCGAGGGGGCTGAGGTTGCCGGCCATGGTGGCGAGGGTGAGGCTCCTGGGGCTTTCGACCATGACAACGGCCGCGCGTATGTTGACGCCGTCGAGCTCGAGCCATACATCGGTAGAGGAGCCGTGTTCCGGATCGTTGCGGTTTTTTCGCGAGACGATGTGTTTCCAGCCCTGCAGGTGGTAGGAGTCCCGGATGGAGTCAAGCGCGGCCGGATCGGCGGCGCTGTTGGGGGCAAAGCGCAGCAGGTGGACGCTGACGCCGTCGAGGCGGGAGACGGAACGCTGCACCTCGGGATCGCCGCCGTCGAGCCAGCCGGCCGTGACTGCCAGCATCGAGCGGTCGAGGGTGAAGCTCTCGTTGGCCAGGGCCTGGGAGCCGAGCGCGGCGAGCGCCGGGGGCGCCCACTGGAGAATGGAAGGCGCAGGGCCGGCAGGGGCCGGGGCTGGAGCATTGAGCGCGTCCGGCGAGTCAGGAGGCGGCGCCGCGGCAGCGCCGAGCGAGGCAGAGGCCAGAACGCAGGCAAGCAAGATGCCCAGATTGCGGATGCCGGATTGTGAGATTGGCTTCATACAGAGTTCAACGCGGCGGGGGCGGAAAAGTTGTTGCGAATGTCTGCGCCGGAGCGCGCGCGGGAGAGATC
>JAKCDN010000142.1 GCA_021841795.1 Acidobacteriota bacterium
TGCGCAGGATTACCTGAACCTCGAACTGGTCCGCTACGACACGGGAGTTGATCCTTACGTCGATGTCGTGATCGCCCAGACCACGCTGCTGACCAGCCAGGAGACGCTGAACACCCTGCAGGTCGACGAGATGGTCTCTGCGGTGCAACTGATCGAGGCGCTCGGAGGCGGCTGGGACCGCTCGCAGCTTCCCACCCCGCAGCAGACAGGCGCAAAAACCACCAGCGCGGACTACAAACTGCAGGAGTAGCCATGCGCACAGCGCCGCCGAGCTCTCTGCGCAGAGAGCTCTTGCAGGCGTCCATGGCCGGTTCCGATCAAGGCTGACGTCTTTCCGCGGTCAATTGCGCCCACCGCGGACACTCAAAGCTCTCACCCGGTCTCTTCTGCAAGCTGAGACCGTCAGCCGATCGCGAATCACCTGCGGCTGCTCACTGTGCCGAACGGTAGCAGATGTTATCGCCATCGAGCCGGTACTCCGCAGAGCAAAGATCGCCTCCGCAGATCATCGGCTCGCTGCCATAGAGCTGACGGCGGGTAATCAGCCCCAGCGTCCCGCAGCGCGGACACGACATCACGGCCACATAGGGGTTCTGTGCCTGACCGAGTTTGGCCTGGTTCTCCAGTACAAAGACCGTTCCTGGGTCCATCTTTTCGGGGATCCACTCATCCAGAAACTGCAAGTCGGCTGCCATCGTTCCCTCCGGTACTTCCGAACCACTACGGGTCGTTCCGAGGTTGACGGTTCCGAGCCGCGCGTCTGTTACCGCCGGGCTCCGTTTGCCTCAGGCAATGCAGGCTGCGAAACGCTGGCCGGATGAAAAATCTTCCGGTCATGCCCAGTGTCATCACCAACCCGCGAAGCTGTCAACGTGAATTGAGGCCGAGGAGTGCCAAGATGGATTCCCTTGCCCTCCCGGTAAAGTTCCGGAAAGTGCGCTCCCGCGATGTCAGCGCGAGGCCGAGGTCTGGCCCTGGTCGCGCGCATAATCGTCGATGGCGCGATAGGTCTCTACGTTGCGCAGAATGGCTTCCACATACTCGCGCGTCTGTGTAAATGGAATCGACTCCACGAACTCGTCAATGCCCGAATAGGGGCCGGCCGCCTGCCACTCGGCCACGCGGCTGTCGCCGGCATTGTAGGCAGCCAGCGCATACTCCTGAACGCCGCCGAATCGGTCGAGCATCTGGCGCAGATAACGGGTTCCCAGGCGGATGTTCATCTCGGGATCGAGGAGCTGAAAAGTCTGAAAGCGGGCAATTCCCTCCTGGCGCGCCATCGCGCGCCCCACCGTGGGCAGCAGTTGCATCAGGCCCCAGGCATTGGCATACGACACCGCCCTCGGATCGAACTCCGACTCCTGCCGGATCAGCGAAGCCACAAGGTAGGGATCGAGATTGTTTCTGGCCGACTCGGTTTGGATCGCATTCCACCACGGCTCCGGAAAGAGAATGCGCCAGTAGGCCAGCGGAATCGATTGGATTGAAACCGAAGCCGCGTTCGGAATCGCGCGCTTCATCGCCCGCACTGCGCGAAAGGTCTCGCCGTAGGAAGCGTAAATCTGTCCTTCAGCCACCGCGGTCATTGAAGAAAAATCCGGATCGTCCTTGATTTCGAGGGCGATGTACTCGTTCAGACCGGCATTGGCCAGAAGCCGCGCCTTGGCCAGATGCGGGCTGTCATCGGGATTGGTGTCCACCAGATGCGGTTCCGGCGCCGGCTGAATGCGGTCGAGTTCCGGCGCCGGCGCTGCCTGCGGGTTGCCCAGCGCCGCCAGTCGCCGCCGCGCCAGTTGCGCATAGAAGAAATGCTGGTACGCGCGCACAATGGCGCGGTAATCGGCCGCCGCCAGCGCTGGTTTGTGATCCCGTGTCTCGTAGAGGCGTCCCCGCCAGTAGAGCGCCGAGACCGTTTCCGTTGCTCCGGGATAGAGCCGGATCTGCTCGTCAAAGATGCGCTCGGCGGCGTCGTAGTCGCCCAGCCGGTAGCTGAGCCAGCCGGAGCGCCAATGCGCCGCGGCGGCGTTTTTGTCCGCCGGAAAGCGTGACGCCAGCTGGCTGTAATAGTCGATCGCGGCGGGAAAATCGCGCTTGAGCAGGTACATGTTTCCTGCCGAGAAAAGCGCATCGGCCAGCCATGGACTGCGCGGGAAGCGGGACTCCATCTCGCCCACAATCTGCCTCAGCCCGTCCGAGTCGTCGCGATCGCGGGCCAGTTCCATCAGCAGGTCCAGTCGGTGCGCGCCGTTTTCGTCCGGCGTGTCCGGCAGTGCGCTGGCCTCGGCAACGGTCAGCTTCTTCAACTTCAGCTGGCATGCAGCCTCCGAGACGGCGAACCCGCTGCGCGTTTCCGCACTCAGCTCCGGCGCGCGCTCCAGGACGCGGAACTGCTCCGCTGCTGCGCCGTAGCGGCCCGCATGATAGTAGGCCTCGGCCAGGGTGCGCAGGTCCTCGGTCGACAGCAGCGACTCCGCTCCCAGATCCGTCAGCTTGGCGCGTGCGATCTGCGCATCGGCGCTCAGCGGGTGTCCCAGCAGAAGCTGCTTGAACTCCGATTCAGCCGCCTGTTGCTGACCCAGGGCCAGTTCGACCTGGCCCTGGGCCAGCAGAAAGCCGGGACGATCGGCAGCGTCGGTCCCCGCGGCCGCGGCCAGTGCCTGGCGTGCCGCGTCGGGACGATTCAGGGCCATTAACACCGTGGCTTCAAGCTCCGGCGTCTGCGCGTCAAAGATGCTGTCGGGATAGCGTGCGGTAAACCCGTGGAGAAGATTCTCGGCGCCGGCGTCGTCGCCGGCCTCGTGGCTGGCTTCGGCGTCAAGAAAGTCCGTATAGTCGGCCAGCTCGCCGTCGGCGCGGCGCGCGCGCGTCAGGGCAGATTGCGCGTCGGCATAGCGCCTGTCCAGCAGGTAGGCGTGTCCCAACGCCAGATAGGCCGCGGCCGCGGCGTCTCCGGTGTGGCTGCGCGCATATGCCGACACTGCCGCGTAGGCTTCGGGGGTGCGCATCGTCGCCAGCTGCTGCGCCATCGGCTCAAGCTCTTTTGAGGCCACAAAGGCCTGCCGGATGCGGTGCGTGCGCGCCACGCGCGAGGCGCGGCTGCTGCGATGAGCGGTCTTGCTCTTCGTGCTGGACTTCTCTTTTGTCGCGTGCTGCGCCGCATGCGAGTGCGCGGTGCTCGAAGAACCGGAAGAAGACGAGTCGGACTGCGCCAGGACCGCCGCCGCGAACAGCAGCAATCCCAGATAAACCACACCTTGGCAAAAACCGCGCACCACTCCGGCGCGCGGGGAAGAAAGGCCGGACATACTTCCACTTTATGCCGTTTGCGCCCCAACGGCACCGCCGGGGAATCAGTGGCGTAACGGTGAAAGCCCCGCTTCGGGATTTGGTTTCATGCCCCCGCGTCCGTTACACTCGTGTCTTACAGGCCTTTGCCCGCGGCCTCCGGCCCTTGCAATTCAGCCGCGAATTTTCGCATCCTGACCCCATGTCGACCATCCAATCTGTAGCAGGACAAACCGAGCAGCACCCCGACGTCGCCCTGGTTGAGAGGGTTCGCGCCGGAGATCTTTCGGCCTACGACACGCTGGTCCGCAAGTACGAGCGGCAGGTCTTCCGCATCGCGCAGCACATCACGCAGAATCGTGAGGATGCTGAAGATGTCATGCAGGACGCGTTTCTGAAGGCCTATGAGAAGCTCGATCAATTTCAAGGAAATTCGAAGTTCTACACATGGCTGGTTCGAATCGCGGTAAACGAGAGCTTGATGCGGCTGCGCAAACGGCGCACGGGCAGGATGGTCTCGATCGACGAGAACATCGAGACGGACGAAGGCAGCGTTCCCCGCGACTTCGCCGACTGGGCGCCCAACCCGGAGCAGAATTACACCCAGTCCCAACTCGCAGATATCCTGAAGAAAACCATCCAGGGGCTGCCGCAGGGATTCCGCGTGGTCTTCGTGCTGCGCGATGTGGACGGCCTCTCGACCGAAGAGACCGCAGAAGCGCTCGGCCTCAGCGTGCCGGCGGTCAAATCGCGCCTCTTGCGGGCGCGCCTGCAACTACGCGAGCGTCTTTCTCGCCACTTCAAAAACAGAACTCCGGCAGCTTCGCAGCCAGACGCGGCGCCCAGTGGAAACGGAGTTGACGCATGACCTGCACTGAATTTCTCCAGATCCTCGACAACGTAATCGACGAGTCCATCGCGGCCGAGACCCGAGCCGAAATTGAAGCCCACCTTCGTAAATGCGGCCACTGCGAAGTGGTCCTCGACACCACCCGCAAGACCATTGAGATCTACCGCTGCCACGAGATCTATGAGCTGCCTACCGAGGTAAGCGAGCGGCTGCACACCGCGATTATGGACAAGTGCAGGAAGGCAGCGCGCTAAGCGGCATCTCACTTCCCTCCATCCGGCATGTAGGCTTCCTGAACCGCTTCCACACCGCTCGTCGGATCACACCGCGTACCCGGCCGATGATCGGGAAAATCGCTTGTATTCCCCTCAAACTTCGCTGTTTATCTCCCCTCCGCAACTTTCTTCCTGAAAATACGTCTGACCCCACAGACGAATCGAACCGCACCCGCGGGCTGCGGTCACTTCCCTTTCCTTGAGGTGCCATTGCGATGCAGCATTTGCGGGATGCGACGGCTCTCTTGCTTTGCTGCCTGCTTTGCCTGCCGGCCGCGGCCGACAATCAACCGCAGACTGCTCCCGCGGCAAGGCCGAAGTATCCCTCAGGGCAACTGCAGGGCGACGAGCGCATTCTGCAGGCCCTGAGCCGATTCACCTTCGGGCCGCGGCCAGGCGACCTGGAAGCGGTACGAAAGATAGGCCTCGATAGCTGGTTTGAAGAGCAACTGCGCCCCGCAAACATGGACGAGACCGACCTGAATGCGCAGCTCGCCAATTTCCCCGCCATGCAGTGGAGACTGCAGGATCTGTTCTACCGGCTGCCCAGCAATCCCATCATCCGCCAGGCTGCGCAGGGCAAGGTGAACTTTCCCGCGAGCGGAACCTTGCATGCGGTGTACGAGAATCAGATCTACCGCATTGAAGCGCGCAGGCAGGAGCAGGCAGCAAAGAGCGCGCAGGCGGCAACCCCGCAGCCGGGTCCGGCCGACGGCGCCGTCAACCGGACCACGAAGAGCGCTGAGAATGACGTCGCCGTGGCCAATCCGCCGCAGATGGAGCCGGCAGCCGCTGCGCCGGTAGCCGCCGGCACGACGCCGGCCACGGCAATGAGCTCCGGTCAGCCTTCTCCGCCGGCATTCGACGATGCGGCCATTCAAAGTATCCTGGCCCTGCCGCCGCAGCCGCGCGTCATGCGCCTTCAGTCCATGCAGCCGGAAGAGTTTGAGAGCTTGATCCGTTCCCTGCGTCCGGCGCAGCATGAGGCCCTTACCGCGGGCATGAGTCCGGAGCTAAAAGAGGCGGTAGGCGATCTTGAAAACCCCGAACGCACCGTGGTGCAGGAGCTCCTGGCGCAGCGGCTGGCCCGCGACGTCTACTCCAACGCACAGTTGCAGGAGGTGATGACCGACTTCTGGCTCAACCACTTCAATGTCTACCTGCGCAAAAACGAGCAGATGCCCTACTACCTTGTGAGCTACGAGCGCGATATCATCCGCCCCCTGGCTCTGGGCAGGTTTGAGGATCTGCTGGAAGCCGTGGCGCATAGCCCCGCCATGTTGCTCTATCTCGACAATGCGCAGAGCATCGGCCCGCACTCGCCTGCGGCCGAGCGCGCAAAGCGGGCCGCGGCACGCCGGCCCGGCGCTGGAAAGGCTGACGCGGGCCTGAATGAGAACTATGCCCGCGAGCTGATGGAGTTGCACACCGTGGGCGTGAACGGCGGCTACACTCAGGCGGACGTAACCCAGGTGGCGCGCGTGCTGACCGGCTGGACCGTCGACCGGCCGCAGTTTGGCGGAGGGTTCCTGTTTGCCCCGATGCGCCACGAACCGGGCTCCAAGACGGTGATGGGCGTCAAGTTCAAACCGGGCGGCGAGATGGAGGGACGCGCGCTGCTGCACATGCTGGCTACCCGTCCGGCAACGGCGCAGTTCATCTCCCGCGAGCTGGCCGTCCGCTTTGTCTGCGACGATCCGCCGCAGGCGCTGGTGGACCGCATGGCCAAAGCCTTTCTCACCACCGGGGGCGATATCCCCAGCGTACTGCAATCGCTTTTCCACTCCCCGGAGTTCTGGACGGCAAGCAGCTACCGCGCCAAGGTGAAGACCCCGCTCGAGTTCGTTGTCAGCGCGCTTAGGGCCAGCAGCGCCAGCGTCCAGAACTACCAGCCGCTGGTGAACGCCCTGCGGCAGATGGGCATGCCGCTCTACGAGTGCATCCCGCCCACCGGCTACAAATGGGACGCTGCGGATTGGGTCAGCACCGGCGAGCTCGTCAATCACATGAACTTTGCCCTCATGCTGGCAGCCAATCGCCTGCCCGGAATTACGGTGGAGTGGGCGCCGGACCTGGACCTGAGCACGCTCGACAGCGATGCGCCAACCCGGCAGGTAATTCCCACGCCTGAGTCGGAGGAAGCGCGGCTGGAGCCGATGCTGGTGGCCGGCGGCGTAAGCGACGCCACCCGCAAGGCCGCGCTGGAACAGTTCCAGGCGCGGATGCAACAAGTCAACGCCACGGCTGTGCCGGTAGCGGCAGAACGCCATGCCGCCATGAATGCGGGTAAACAGGCTCCCGCCGCCGATCGCTTCGAGCGCGAAGATCAGCTCCTGGCGGGCCTGCTGCTGGGCTCGCCGGAGTTTCAGCGCCGATAGCGGGTTGGCAGAGTGCTTCGTGCGGCGGAGCGGGCGGCAAATGCTCTTGAAGAGCGGGCATCTCCGGGCACGGCTCTGATTGCAGGATTCTCGCCGCCTGGAAAACCGGGCGTCTGAGCCGCGGCAGGAAGTTCTCAGAAAACACGGGAGGGCGGACAAAGAGTCTCCGGAGATGCCCACCGTTCACAGGGAGGTTCCAATGAACCGTCGATTCTTTCTTCACCGCGGCGCGCTGGCCGTAGCGGGCACAGCCGCCATGCCCAACTTCCTCGTGCGCAGCATACTGGCGCAGACAGCCGTCTCGCCGAAGCAGCGCCTGGTGGTTGTCTTCCAGCGCGGCGCGGTCGATGGGCTGAACGTCGTGGTTCCCTACCATGAAAAGAATTACTACACGATGCGGCCGAGCATCGCGATTCCCCAGGCCCAGGTGCTGGACCTGGACGGATTCTTCGGGCTGCATCCTTCGCTCGCCGCGCTCAAGCCGATCTATGCGCAGCGGCAACTGGCCATCGTCCATGCCTGCGGCTCGCCTGACGGCACGCGCTCCCACTTCGATGCCCAGGATTACATGGAGTCGGGCACTCCGGGTGTCAAGAGCACAACGGACGGCTGGCTCAACCGCGCCCTGCAGGCGGAAGATCTGCGCCATCGCTGCGCGGGCACCTGCGAAGCCCACACCGCGTTTCGCGCCCTGGCCCTGGGCTCCGACGTGCCGCGCACACTGGCCGGCAAGATTCCCGCCATTGCCATCAGCAATGTGAATTCATTCACCATCGGCGCTCGGGGCCCCCTGCCCGGCCCTGCGGCGAACGCATTCGAGGCCATGTACGCCGATTCAGGCGACAGCATCCTGCACGCCACAGGCGATGAAACCTTTG
>JAKCDN010000143.1 GCA_021841795.1 Acidobacteriota bacterium
GCTGTGCAACGCCGAGGTCATCGACGTGGACCAGGATGCGCTGGGGCGGCAGGCGGCGGTGACGCGGAAGACCGCGGAGGAGCTGGTGCTGGCAAAGCCGCTGGAGGACGGTTCGATGGCGGTGGGGCTGTTCAACCTGACGACGAGAGCGCGGACGATGGGCGTGGAGTGGGCGGGGCTGGGGCGGCATGGAGCGCAGAAGGTGCGCGATGTGTGGCGGCAGCGGAACCTGGGCGTGTTTCCACAAGGATTCTCTTCCCTGGTCCCGGCTCACGGTGTAATGATGGTGCGGGTCTCCGCCAGACATTAACGAAGAGCGCGCAAGGCGCTCGCGGAAATGAAGACGCAAGGGCGGACGGCCAACGAGCATCCCCGGGGCGACGCCCCGAGGCTGGAACAGCGATTGAAATCTGCAAATCCGAAGGTCGAGGGAGCCTCCATGCCGATGAAAAATCCGATTTCGCGCCGCACCTTTCTGCAATCGTCCGCGATTGCGGCCGCTACCGCCGCCACCACGCTCGCCGGTTCCGCTCCAGCAGCGGGCCAGGCGGTTCCTGAGTCGGGCAAGCCCTGCCCGATCAAGCTGGGCCTGGCCAGCTACACGTTTCGCGACTTTACGCGGGCGCAGATGATCGGGTTTATGAAACAGCTTCATATTTACGATTTGAACTGCAAGGACGTGAAGGACCATCTGCCGATGGAGCCGGCCGAGGAGGCGCAGGCGCTGGCCGATTATGCGGCCGCGGGCATCCGGCTGCACGCCGCGGGCGCGATTTATTTTCCGAAGAACGACGAGGCCGATATCCGGCAGAAGTTCGAGTACGTGAAGCGGGCGGGGATCGACGTGATCGTGGCAGGCGACCCGACGCCGGATTCGCTGAAGTGGATCGAGAAATTCGTGAAGGAATACGACATCAAGATCGCGATTCACAACCATGGGCCGGAGGACAAGTATTTTCCGTCGCCGTTCGACGTGCTGAAGGCGATCAAGGACCTTGATCCGCGCATCGGTTTCTGCATTGACGTGGGCCATGCGACGCGGGCCAACGCAAACCTGGTGGATGCGATTCACGCGGCCGGAGCGCGGCTCTACGACATGCACGTGAAAGATCTGAGCGATATGACGAAGCGAGAAAGCCAGGTGCCGGTAGGCGAGGGCCTGCTGCCGTTCCGCGAGGTCTTTCAGGCGCTGATCGAGATCAACTACCAGGGGTTTGTGGATCTGGAGTACGAGATCCATCCCGAGGACCCGATGCCGGGCGTCATCGAGAGTTTCGCCTTTATGCGTGGAGTGCTGGACGGCATGGGCTACCTGCCACGGACAGCGAGCGCCGGCAATTCCTGAGAGGTGCAGCCGTATTCGATCGGCTGCGATAGCGGCGCTGCCCGGGCCGCGCCGACTGAAGCGATGTGGCTCCAGGGTACGGCGACACAGGAATGGCGATAAGCGCGCAGCATGAGCGATCGCCCTGTGTGCCCATCCCGATTCCGCGGAGGACGCGGAGACGGGATGGGCACACGCGCATGGCAAGCGCACGGGAAGGCCAGAGCCGCTCTGTCTGCACAGAGCGGCCCTGAAGCCTGGTTATGGCATTTCCCCCTTGACCGGCAGGAGAGATGCCTCAGTGATCCGACGACGAAGTCTGGACGGCGTTGACTTCATCGGCGTAGAGCACAAAGCTACCGGGTGCGGTCATGATGAGATAGCCATGCACTTCAAGGTTGGTTCCGGCCGGCTCCGCCGCCAGCGCGGACGCGGTGAGGTTGTCGCCGAGGCTGGTGGCCGGGCTGGTGAGCACGTGCAGCGCGGTAACGCCGGCGTAGGTGGTGAGGAACGAGGTTGTGGGCAGGGTGAGGGTAAAAGAGAGATTGGAGGCGCTGCCCTGGGGCATGGACGTGAGGATGCCCTGCGTTCCCTCACCGGCCAGGGTGATCCGCATGGCATCGACGGTTGGAGACGAGGTTGACGAGGAAGCGGCAAAGGTTCCCGCGACCGAGACCGACTGACCGGGGAAGAGCTCGGCAGCAGTGAAGGCATCAGCGGGCACGCCGACGGCCGCGGCGTCGACCGGGAGCGCATAGATGGTTGACGAGGCGACGAGCGCGGTCAGGGTGGCGTTGGCCTGCACGGTGCCGAAGCCCTCACGCGGCACAAAGGTAAAGCCTGACAAAACGCCGCCGGGGGCGGTGACGGCGGTGATGATGCCTTTGCCGCCATCGTTCTGCATGCCGTCGCTCTGGCCGGCCTGTCCGGATTCCAGCGTGACGGAGAGCGCCAGGAGCGAGCCGTCCGGCTGGGTTTGCGCCTGGACCCGCACGATGGAGCCGATGGGAATATTGCCGCTGTTCACGCCGGAGGGGAACTGCGTGGACGAGGCGACGGTGAAGGTGAACTGCCGGCCGGAGTCGGCGGACTGAACGACGAGCGAGGTCGGCGAGATGCTGACGAGGGAGCCGCTGACTTCAATCTCGCGCTGGCCGTTGCTCTCGCCGTCGATGTTGCCGCAGGCGGCGGTGACGACGGGAGTAAAGGTCACGGTATTGCCGCTGATGGAGAAGGCGGAGGCGAGATTATAGGCCAGGTGGAGGTCAATGCCGGCGGTGCTGTTGACGGTGAGCGCGGGATTGAGGGGGATGGAGACCGTGGGATTAGCCAGCATCGCCGACGCGGTGATGGTTTGGCCGGTGGAGCCGACGTAGGTGACCGAGACGCTGCTGATGGTGGCGGTGATGGCCGTGTAAGTGCCCATGGGCACCGAAGCAATGTCGAGCGGCTCCTGAATTCCGTTGAGGCCGGAGAGCTCCACAGTGGTGGGAGTGGTGAGCAGGGTGACGGGAGTGCCGGTGCCCGGGGTAAGCGACACCGAGGAGATGGTGACCTGCGCCGAGAGGATGTTGGCCAGAGGCGCATCGGTGACGGTGAGGACGGCCGGAGCCGAAGAGCCGGAGGGTGTAGTTGCGTTATTTGCCATATAGCTGCTGCCGCATCCCATGATGCCGAGCAGTAAACCAGCCGCAGCGGAGAACGCGCACAACCTGGGGGACACGCGATTGGTGTTCATTGTCTTCTCCTTGAATTTCTCGCAACGATCGAGCCGGCGCGCAGCACAAGGCACACCGCCGTGCCGCCCCCCAACCTTCAACAGATTGCCTGTCTCGCAGAAGTGTCGCAGGGAAAGCACGTACCGGTTCCGATTCTTGGATGCGGGGCCGAGGAAATAGTGAGTATGCAAGGAGATGAAGTTTGAGTCATTTTGAAGATGGCGGGTGAAGGGCGGGGATGGGTCGCAGCAGAGCGGCGGCCGGAAAGTTCAGCAGATAAATTATTCCCAAACGTGAGTCCGGCAGTGTATAAAGTGTTCGCGCCTCCTCTCGGGCACGAGCTCGACCTGAATGACCTACCGCGGAGGGCGCTTGAATCTTCCATCGAAGGAGTTCCACCGATGCTGCGCCGCCTGTTCCCTGCCCTTGCCTGTCTTGTTTTGTTGCCAGCCGGTGCGCTGAGGGCGCAGACGGCGAAGCCGAATCCGCCCCGGACGTGGGTGGACAAGGACACGGGCCACCGGGTGTGGCGGATGAGCGACGAGCCGAATTCGGGGGGATTCTACTTCAATGTGAATGCCTACACGCCGGACCACAAGACGATGATTTATACGGCGCCGGACGGGATTCACACGCTGGACCTGGCCACGATGAAAGCACGGCTGCTGGTGGCGAATCCGCCGCGGCCGGCAGAGGCAGCGGGGGGACGGATGGGCTTTTACCGCTACGGCGTCCACGCGCTGGTGGCCGGGTACAAGACGAACAGCGTGTTCTACACGCGGACCGATCCGGGGACGAACGTGACGTCGGTGTACAAGGCCGATGTGTATACGGGCGAGGTCCGCAAGCTGGTGGATCTGCCGGCGCGGCACATGATCGTCTCAATCAACGCGGACGAGACGCTGGCGGCGGGCACCTTTGACGAGAGCAACCAGCAGAACCGCGAGTACGGCTCGAATATTCCGGCGTCGGCGCAGCGGCAGGGCGCGCCGAGCAACAGCGTTGCCAGCCCGGGCCAGGGGCCGCACTACCAGCCTATGGATAAAGGGCTGATGATGGAGCGGCGGCTGGCGGCGCGCCTGCCGCTGGAGCTGTTCACGATCCGCCTGGAACCGGGGCCGAACGGAGAAAAGCCGGGAGACGTGAAGATTCTTCTGCACTCGACGGACTGGGTGAACCACCTGCTGTTTTCGCCGGCCGATCCGGAGCTGCTGATGTACTGCCACGAGGGCCCGTGGCACAAAGTGGACCGCATCTGGATGATCCACACGGACGGGACGCACAACACGCTGATTCACAAGCGGTCGATGGCGATGGAGATTGCGGGGCACGAGTTCTGGGGCCTGGACGGCGAGACGATCTGGTACGACTGGCAGTACCCGAAGGGGGTGGTTTTTTACCTGGCGGGATACAACCTGAAGACCGGAAGGCGGACGGCGTACAACATGCAGCGGGGCGAGTGGGGCATCCACTTCAACCTGACCAAGGATCTGGACATCTTCTGCGACGACGGGGGCGATCCGGGGCAGGTGGCGCACGCGCAGGACGGAGAGTGGATCGAGCTGCTGCACCCGCAGATGCTGACAATTACGGCGGACACGCTGAACGAGCCGGACTTCTGGCAGCCGGGAGTGTTCCACGCCGAGCATCTGGTGAACATGTCGCACCACAACTACCGGGAGGAGCCGAATGTGCGCTTCTCGCCGGACAAGAAGCTGGTGTTCTTTACCAGCAACATGTTCGGGCCGAGCTATGTGTTCGGGGTAGAGGTGGCGAAGGCAGACGCGGCGGCGAAGGATGTGGAATCGACGCCGGACCTGGCGCGGCAGTTTAACCCGGTGGAGCCGAAGCCGACACACTGAGCGACGATCTCGCTCGAAGGTTCATGATGAAACTCATTCTTGTTGTTCTCCTGTGCGCCGGTACGCTGACGGCAGCGGCGCAAACCTTTGTCTGCGGGAAGGCCGGCGCGGGCGCGACGGCGCTTACCGAGGGCGCGGTTTACAGCGGCGCGAGTCCGGGCTTCGATCTGGGGACGATGCCGGCGGTGCAGGGCGGATCGTGCCAGAGCGACCGGCCGTTCTTTTTCTCGATAGCAGTGCCGGAGGGAAGCTACCGGGTCACGGTGAAGCTGGGCGGCGGAGAGGCATCGACGACGACGGTATGGGCCGAGGCGCGGCGGCTGATGCTGGAGAATATCGCGGTGCGGGCGGGCGGCACAGCGAGCGAGCGCTTCGACGTGAACGTGCGCACGCCGCAGATTGCCGGAGACGCGGGGCAGACGGTGCGGCTGAAGCCGCGCGAGGTGGGCAACATGGATTGGGATGCGAAGCTGACGCTGGAGTTCAACGGGGAGCATCCCGGCTTCAGAGAGCTGCGCATCGAGCCGATTCACGAGACGACGATTTACCTGGCCGGCGACTCGACGGTGGTGGACCAGGACGTGGAGCCGTGGGCGGCGTGGGGACAGATGCTGCCGCGCTTCTTCCGTCCGGGCGTGGTGGTGGCGAATCACGCGGAGTCGGGGGAGACGACGCGCAGTTTTATCGGCGAGCGGCGGCTGGCGAAGGTGATGTCGCTGATCCAGCCGGGGGATTACCTGTTCATCCAGTTTGCTCACAACGACCAGAAGCCGCACGCGGTCCCGCTGGACCAGTACCGGAAGCTGCTCGGGGAATATGTTGCCGAGACGCGGGCCAAGGGCGCGACTCCGGTGCTGGTGACGAGCATGAATCGCCGCACCTTCGACGCGGCGGGCAAGATCACGAACTCGCTGTCGGGCTACCCGGACGCGATGCGGGAGATCGCGGCCGAACAGCACGTGGCGCTGATCGACCTGAACGCGATGAGCAAGACGCTGTTTGAGGCGCTGGGCCCGGAGGGAACGCTGCATGCGTTCATGCACTATGCGGCCGAGAGCTTCCCTAACCAGACCGAGGCCATCAGCGACGATACGCACTTTAACAAGTACGGGGCCTACGAGCTGGCGCGATGCGTGGTGCATGGGATTCGCGTGGCGAAGCTGCCGCTGCGCAAATACCTGGCGAAGGACGTGCCGGACTTCAATCCGGCGAAACCCGACCCGATGGCTACGTTCAGCCTGCCGGCGACGCCGATTCCGGCCAAGACGGGCAACGTGACGAAGATACCGCAGACGTAGATGCGCCGACCGTGGCCGGCGCGGGCTAGATGGCGTTGCGCGCGGCGACGAGGGCGCGGATGAACTCCGGGGAGGAGCCGCAGCAGGCGCCGACGAAGGCAGCGCCGGCCTGGCGAAGCGCGGCGAAGTGCGAGGCAAAGAGCTCCGCGGTTGTGGTGTAGTGAACAGCCGCGCCATCAATGACGGGCAGGCCGGCGTTGGGCTTGATCCAGATGGGCAGATCGCAGGCGGCACGCAGACGCCGGCAGATGGCCTCAGCAAACTCCACGCCGACGCCGCAGTTGGCGCCGACGGCATCGGCGCCGGCTTCGACCATGGCGGCAGCGACGGATTCCGGGGTTGCGCCCATCATGGTGCGGTCCTTGCTTTTGCCGGAGTCAAAGGCGAAGGAGGCGACGACCGGCAGGCCGGTTGCCCTGGCGGCGAGGACGGCGAGGCGAGCCTCCTCGGGATCGCTCATGGTCTCGATCAAGAGCGCATCGGCCCCGGCGGCGGCCAGAGACCGGGCCTGGGCGCCGAACGCGGCTTCAAGCTGCTGGGCGCTGACCTCTCCGGCGACGAGCATCCTGCCCGACGGGCCGATGGAGGCGAAGACCAGAGCCCGGCCGGAGGCGGCCTGCCTGGAGATGGCCACGGCCGCGCGGTTGATGGCATCGAGCTCGCCGGGCGCGGCCTCGGGCATGGCGACCGCATTGGCGCGGAAGGTGTTGGTGAGGATGACCTGGCTGCCGGCCTCGACGTAGGCGCGCGCGACGGATTCAACCTGGCCGGGATGGGTCAGGTTCCAGGTGTCGGGAATGACGCCCGGGGGCAGACCGCGGGCCTGCAGTTGCGTTCCCCAGGCGCCGTCGCTGATGAGGACGCCGTTTTCCAACCAGGGTTTGAGGGCTTGCATATGGAGCTCCGTTGTTCACTGCGCGGGGCTACGGATAGAGCTTTGCCGGCACGATCTCCGGCTCCGCTTCTCCGGCCTGGGTCATGAGCTGCTGCAACTGCAGGCGCAGGTCGTCGGCAACGGCACGGTACTCCTTGCGTCCGGCAAGGTTTACCAGCTCGTGCGGATCGTTGCGCTGATCGTAGAGTTGGTACTCATGATAATTGGTGCTGGAGGGTTTGTCGCGGGCACCGGTTGGATCGGCGATGCAATAGGTCCAGTCGCGGGTGCGGATGGCGCGGCCGGTCATGGATTCGCTGATCTGCACGAACTGGCGGCCGGGCCAGCCGGCGCGGGCCTGGGCGTCGTGCACGATGGGAAGGAAGCTATGGCCCTGCATGGAGGCCGGAACCTGGACACCGGCGGCGTCGAGCAGGGTGGGGGCAATGTCCACGATGCCGACGAGCTCCTGAATCTGGCGGGCGGTTTCAAAGCCCGGCCCATGGATGAGGAGCGGCACGCGCAGGCTGCTGTTGTGGGTGCTG
>JAKCDN010000144.1 GCA_021841795.1 Acidobacteriota bacterium
TGCCGGTACACCCCGTCTTCGCCCACCAGCGACGGATCAATGGCCGTGCTCTTGATCACCGATCCCTCCGGCGCCAGGTTGCCCATGGGAAAGCAGACCGTCGAGGTCAAACCGCGGGACCGCGCGCGGTCCCGCGAAAAGATCACCTCGCCGCAATCGATCCCGTCGATCTCTTGCAGGCGTTGGCGCAGCCGCACGCGGCGCTCGCTCTCGCGCCACCAGTCGAGGCACGCGCCCAGCTTCTCCCCGCTCACCGTCAGAACGCTCTCGTCCAGCAGCCCCGCCGCGCGCAGTTCCAGCATCGCCTCGGGAACGCCTCCGGCCAGAAACACCTGCACCGTGGCAAATCCGCGCGGCCCGTTCGGCAGCGCATCCACCAGGCGCGGAACCTGGCGGTTCACCTCGGCCCAGTCATCCACCGTGGGCCGCGGCAGCCCCGCCGCGTACGCAATCGCAGGCAGATGCAATAGCAGATTCGTCGAGCCCCCGAAGGCCGCGTGCAGAATCATCGCATTCCGCACCGCCGCCGGCGTAAGAATGTCCTTCACGCCCAGCCCCTGCTGATGCAGCCGCAGAAGCGCGCGCGCGGAGCGCCGCGCCGCATCCAGCCAGATCGGCTGGCCCGAAGGCGCCAGCGCCGTATGCGGCAGCGACAGGCCCAGCGCCTCGCCCACCACCTGCGCCGTCGCCGCGGTTCCTAGAAACTGGCAGCCTCCGCCCGGAGAAGCGCAGGCCCGGCAACCCATCTCCGCGGCATAGTCAAGCGTGATCTGCTTCTGCGCATACCGCGCCCCGATGGTCTGCACCTTGCCCGCATCCTCGCCCGCCTCCGGCAGCAGCGTAACTCCGCCCGGCACCAGCACCGCGGGCTTCGCGCCCGATCCGGCCAGCGCCATCATCATCGCGGGCAAACCCTTGTCGCACGTAGCCACGCCCAGCGTCCCCTGCCCCTTCGGCAGTGAGCGCATCAGCCTCCGCAGCACCGTTGCCGCATCGTTGCGGTAGGGCAGCGAGTCCATCATCCCCGTGGTGCCCTGCGTGCGGCCGTCGCAGGGATCGGTGCATGCTCCGGCAAATGGTGTGGCCCGCAGCAGCTTCAACTCGCGCGCGGCCTCGGCCACCAGCAGGCCCACCTCCCAGTGTCCGGTATGAAATCCCAGCGCAATCGCCTCGCCGTTTTCCCCGCGCAGCCCGCCATGCGTGCTCAGAATCAGAAACTCCGGGTCCAGCAGCCGCGCCGGCTCCCAGCCCATTCCGGCATTCTGCGTCATGCCGAAAAGATCGCCCGAGGGCGCCGTCAAAAGCATCTCCTCTGAGAGCGGCAAAATCCCCGCCGGCCCCTGCGCATGCGTGAATACGTCGAGCAATCGCGGGTCGCCGCTCTCCAGAACCGAATTTTTTACCATCGCAGCGATCGGTTGGCCCTTTCCGCAAACCAGTATACGGGGCAAACCGAACTCCCGGTGCCGCCCGCTGCCGCGGGATGCTATAAAGCCTATGTGCCCGGCAGCGACTCCCACAACGCGGCGCTGGTTCAGACGGGCCTGCGCCGCCGCTGGCTCTGTCTGATGCCGCTGGTCTTCGTCACCTACAGCCTGGCTTACCTGGGCCGTTCCAACTTCGGCTTTGGCGCCGCCGCCGGGCTTGCCCGCTCGCTGCACATCACCGAGTCCCGCGCCGCCTTTCTTGGCTCCGCCTTCTTCCTCGGCTACTTTCTCTTCCAGGTGCCCGCGGCCACCTACGCGGTGCGCCGCAGCGCCACCAGCCTTGTCTTCTTCGCCCTCATCTCCTGGGGCATCTTCTCCGCCCTCACCGGCGTCATCCGCATCTACTGGCTGCTGGTTGTTGACCGCCTCCTGCTCGGCGTCGCTGAAAGCCTCATCCTCCCCTCGATGCTGGTTCTGCTCACCAACTGGTTCACCCGCGCCGAGCGCTCCCGCGCCAATGCCATTCTGGTTCTCGGAAATCCCGTCACGGTCACCTGGATGGCCGCCGTCACCGGCTATCTCATCCACGGCGTCGGCTGGCAGATGACCTTTGTCCTCGAAGGCATCCCCTCGCTGCTGTGGGCCTTCCTCTGGATACTGTTCGCGCGCGACCGCCCCGGCCAGGCCCGCTGGATGCCGCCCTCAGCCAGTACGCAGCTCACCGCCGCCCTCGCGCATGAGCAGGCTTCCCTGCCCGCCTACGCCAACCTCCGCGCCGGTTTGCGCGTGCCCGGCGTCATGCTCCTCTGCTGGCAATATCTCTTCTGGAGCTTCGGCGTCTACGGCCTCGTGCTCTGGATTCCCGAGATGATCCGCTCCGGCTCCGCGCGCGGCATCGAACAGGTGGGAATCCTCAGCGCCGCTCCATTCCTGCTCGCCGTCGTGCTCGAGCTTGTCGTGGCTGCGCTCTCTGATCGCGCGCAGCGGCGCGGCATCTATGTCTGGCCCTTCCTCATGCTCTCCGGCATCGCGCTCTTCGGCTCCTTCGCCGCGGCCGGAAACCACTTCTGGTTCGCCTACATCTCCCTGATCGTCGCCGGCGGCGCCATGTACGCGCCCTACGGGCCGTTCTTTGCCATCGTCCCCGAGATGCTGCCCAGAAACGTGGCCGGAGAAGTCATGGCGCTCATCAACACCTTCGGCGCCCTGGGCGGTTTCGCCGGAACCTGGCTCGTAGGCTGGCTCCAGGCCCTCACCGGCAACTCCCGCGCCGGCTTCCTCTCCATGTCGCTCGCGCTGATCGTCGCCGGGGCCATTACCCTCTGCCTGCCATCGGCCCGGACACCGCAGCTTACCGCGTAAGCTCCCCATCCACCATCCGCCAGATTCCCAGCGGATTTCCCTCCCGCAACTCCTCCGGCAGCGCAGCTTCAGGAAAATCCTGGTAGCAGACCGGCCGCGCGAAACGATAGATCGAGTAGGTGCCCACCGAGGTGCTGCGGCCGTCGCTCGTGGCCGGATACGGCCCTCCGTGCACCATCGCGTGACAGACCTCGACCCCCGTCGGAAATCCGTTCACAATCAGCCGTCCCGCTTTGCGCTCCAGAATCCTGATCAGATCGCCGCACGCGGCCAGGTCCGCGTCGGTTCCATGCAGGGTCGCGGTAAGCTGCCCCTCCAGCGCGCGCGCCAGCCCCGGCAGCTCATCCCCACTTCCGTAGCGAATCACCATCGTGACCGGCCCGAAAACCTCCGTCCCAAGCTCCGGCTCGCTCAGAAACGCATCGCCGTCGGTCTGCATCACCACCGGCGTCGCGCAGGCCGCGCCCGTGGCCGCTTCTGCGCCTGTGGCTACCGTCTCCACGCCGCTCTGCGCCTGCCTGGCGGCGATTCCTGCGCCGTAGTTTCTCGCTATTCCCTGCGTAAGCATCACCGCAGCGCCGGCCTTCTCCACCTGCGCCTTCAGCTCGGCCACCAGGGCATCGGCCTCCGCCCCGCGCGGCAGAAAGATCAGCCCGGGCTTGGTGCAGAACTGTCCTGCGCCCAGCGTGAACGAGCCAAAAAGTCCGCCTGCAATCTGCGCCCCGCGCGCCTTCAGCGCCTCCGGCAGCACAAACACCGGATTCACGCTGCTCATCTCCATGAAGCACGGAATCGGCTCGGGCCGCGCCGCCGCGCGCGCCATCAGCGCCCTGCCCGCCGCCAGCGACCCGGTAAATCCCACCGCCTTCACGCTGGGGTGCTCAACCAGCGCCCCGCCGAGCTCCGTCCCCGCCGCAATCAGCAGCGCGAACACTCCCGCGGGCAGTCCGCACGCCTGCACGCTGCGCGCAATCGCCATGCCCACCAGTTCGCTGGTCCCGGGATGCGCCGGGTGTCCCTTCACAAGCACCGGATTGCCCGCCGCCAGCGCCGCCGCCGTATCGCCCCCAGCCACTGAGAAGGCCAAGGGAAAGTTGCTGGCGCCGAAGACGGCAACCGGACCCAGCGGCCGCATCATCGAGCGGATGTCGCAGCGCGGCAGCGGCTTGCGCTCCGGCTGGGCCGGATCGATGCGCGCCTGCACCCACGAGCCCTCCTCCACCACCTGCGCAAACAGCCGCAGTTGCCCGATCGTTCGCGCCGACTCGCCCTTCAGCCGCGCCGCCGGAAGTGCCGTCTCCCGCTGCGCCCGCTCCACCAGCTCCGGCGCCATCGCCTCCAGGTTGTCGGCGATCGTGCGCAGCAGGCGCGCCCGCTCGCGTCCCGGCAACCCGCCGTACACCGCGAATGCCTCCTCGGCCATCCCCGCCGCAACCTGCAGATCGGCCATCGATGCCGACCGGTAAACCGGCTCCAGCCGCTCCCCCGTCGCAGGATCGTGCCCGTAAAATGCCTCGCCGTCTCCCGGCCGCGATGCTCCGCCGATCACCGAGCCGCCCTGCAGCGTCCAACCTGTTTGCCCTTGCGACATGTTCTCCCCTTGAGCCTTTCACTCGCCGCCATCGGCCTCAGCCCGCCTGGCGTAAGTCTTCCCACGGCCGTCTTCCCACGGCCGCTCCCGCCTCGATGCTCCTGCGTCACTCTTCCCCGATGTCCTCGTTCCACACCTCGGGGCGCTGCGCGATAAACCCTTCGAGCAGTTCGCGACAGGCGCGGCTGTCCAGGTCGATCACCTCCACGCCGTTCTCGCGCAGCCAGTCGATGCCGCCCTGGAACGTCCTGCTCTCGCCCACCACCACCGTGCCGATGCGGAACTGCCGCACCAGGCCGCTGCAATACCAGCAGGGAGCCAGCGTCGTCGCCATCACCAGATTGCGGTAACTGCGCTGCCGGCCCGCGCGGCGAAAAGCATCCGTCTCGCCGTGAATGCTCGGATCGCCCTCCTGGACGCGGCGATTGCGCCCCCGGCTCACCAGTTCGCCCGCGCGCGTAAAGATCGCTGCCCCAATCGGGATTCCGCCTTCGGCAAGTCCCTGCCGGGCCTCGTCCAGCGCAATCGCCAGCATCTTTTCGTAGAGTTCGTTCACAAAAACAGCTTAATGCAGCCGGCCCGCGGCGTGGGTCGCGGACGGCGCGGGCAGCTACCGCCCACCCGGCTCCCTGCGCGCCCTCAATCCACCGTCAGCACCAGCTTGCCAAAGTGGCTGCCCTCTTCCATCCGTTCCAGCACCTCGCGCGCCTGCGCCCAGTGGAACTCCTCGCCCACCGGCCGCATCTCGGCCAGCGCCACCGCCCGGATCATCTCCGCAAAGTCATCCCGCGAGCCCACATAAATCCCCTGAATGCGCGACCACTTGTGCAGAATCAGGCCGAACGGGATCGCCTCGTTTCCTGATGCCAGCACCCCGATCTGCGCAATCGTTCCCCCAATGCGAATCGCCTTGAGCGAGCGCGTCAGGGTTCCCATGCCGCCCACCTCCACCACCAGGTCCACACCCTCGCCGTCCGTCTGGTCCAGCGCCCATCGGTCCCACTCCGGATTCTCGCGGTAGTTCAGTCCGGCATCCAGTCCCAGACCCTTGGCCCGCTTCAGCTTCTCCTCGCTGGAGCTGATTCCGATCACCCGCGCTCCCCGCAGCCGCGCAAACTGCAATGCGAAAACTGATACTCCGCCCGTTCCCTGGATCAGCACCGTTGACCCTGGCTTGATCTCGGCTGTGCGCAATGCATTCCACGCCGTCACCGCCGCGCAGGGCAGCGTTGCCGCCTCCTGGAAGCTCAGGTGCTCCGGGATCGCCACCAGGCCTTCTTCCTTGAACACCACATACTCGGCCAGCACGCCGTCGATATCGCCGCCCAGGGCTCCCCGGGCCTTGGCCCGCGTCAGCGGCCCGTCGATCCAGTTCTGCATGAAGATGCCCATCACCCGGTCGCCCGCTTCCCACATCCTCACTCCGGGCCCCACCGTCACCACCTCGCCCGCACCGTCGGAACAGGGAATCCGCGGCAGCTTCATCTTGGGGTTGTAAAGCCCCTTCACGACCATCAGGTCGCGATAGTTCACCGACGCCGCTCGCACCGCCACCAGGACTTCGCCCGGCCCCGGATCGGGCGCGGGACGCTCCATAAATTCCAACGAATGAATACCGAAAGCCGATATCTCCCACGCGCGCATTGCAGTTTCTTCCTTTCTCGGATTCCTTACTCCTCATTCTGCGGGACGCCTTCAGCCATACCCCCGTAAAATGAAGATATGGCTCGTGGATGGGAAAGTAAATCGGTGGAGGAGCAGATGGCAAATGCAGGGGGAAATTCTGTGGCCGATTCCAGGGTCTCGGCCGGCGCGGTGCGCCGCACGGTCGGACTGGAACGTGAAACGCGCGAACGCCAGCGCCAGACGCTGAACCTGCAGCGCGAAAATATCCTCTCGCAGAGAACCTCGAACCCAGGTCGCCGCGCCGCCCTGGAGGCCGCCCTGGCGCATGTTGAGGCCCAGATTCAGGCGCTCGAATAGAGCCGCCGCACGCGCCCGCCGCTCTCCTTGCGCTGCCCCGTGGCGCGCTCGTATGCTGCCGCGCCGGCGCGGCGCCTCACGGCTGTCGTAACTGCTGAGTAGCCGCATCCTGAAACCCCATCGCCCCGGTCGACGCGCCCCAGGCAGCGGCGGCATCGCACGCAATCCAAAGCGGTTACAACAACCGGGAATTGCCGGTTAGGCCTCGCGATGCACCAGCAGCGTATTGGCTTGATTCACTGAGGTGAGCGAGACCCGCGCAATATTGACATGCTCGGGCCGCGTCACAGCCCACAGAATCGCGTCCGCAATATCCTCGCCCCGCAGCGGCGCAATCCCCTTGTACACATTCGCCGCCTTGCCCGCGTCCCCGTGGAAACGCACCAGGCTGAACTCCGTCTCCACCAGTCCCGGATCGATGCTGGTTACCCGCACCGGCGTCCCCAGCAGATCCTCCCGCAGCCCGTCGTTGATGGCCCGCGCCGCCGCCTTGGACGCGCAATACACCGCGCCGTTCGGATAGACCAGCTCCCCCGCCATCGATCCCAGCGTCACCACATGGCCCCGCCGCCGCACCACCATCCCCGGCACCACCGCCCGCGACACGTACAGCAGTCCCTTGACGTTGGTATCGATCATCTCTTCCCAGTCTTCAATTCGGCCGGTGTACAACTTCTCCATGCCGCGGCTCAACCCCGCATTGTTGACCAGAATGTCGATCTCCGCCCACTCCGGTGGCAGTTCGTCAACCGCCCGCTGCACGGCATGCCGGCTGCGCACGTCCAGGTCAATGGAGTGCACCGACCTAGCTCCCAGCGCCAGCGCCCGCGATGCCACCTCCGCCAGCTTCCCCGCCCGGCGCGCCGCCAGCAGCAGCCTCGCGCCCTCCGCGGCAAATGCGTACGCGGTGGCCGCGCCAATTCCCGCGCTGGCTCCGGTAATCAACGCCATCTTTCCCTGCAGTCTCATCTTCACCCTTTGTCTTGCAGTCCGCTTCGTCTCTGGGCCACCTTGTACTGGCCCACCGCCCAGTCTTCCTGCGCCATCCCCGCCGCGCGCGCCTCGGCAAACACCCCGGCCAGCAGCTCCGCCAGGCTCAACCGCGTATGACCTCCGGCCGCCGCTTCCCGCAGCATCCGCAGATCCTTCTCGCCCAGCTCGATCGTCGCCCCCGGCCGCTCCGGAGGATGCAGCATCACTTTGCTGTACGCCGCATAGAACGGCGACTGGAACAGCGCGCTGTTCACCGCTT
>JAKCDN010000145.1 GCA_021841795.1 Acidobacteriota bacterium
GCAGAAATCCACGTCGATATCGGGCATCGAGACGCGCTCGGGATTAAGGAATCGCTCGAAGAGCAGATGGTTCTGCAGCGGATCAACGTTGGTAATCTCCATGGCATACGCCACCAGAGAGCCGGCCGCCGAGCCGCGGCCCGGACCGACCGGAATGCCGTGGTCGCGCGCATACTTGATGAAGTCCCATACGATAAGGAAGTAGCCGGCGTACTTCATCTGTTTGATGATGTCGATCTCGCGTTCCAGGCGCGCCTCGTACTCGTGAACGGACGAGCGCAGCACGCCGCGGGATTCAAGCAGACGAACGGCTGTTTCGAGGCGCTTCTTGAAACCGTCCCGGCAAACTTCCTCAAAATAGCTGTCGATGGTGTGGCCCGCAGGTACCGCGAACTCGGGAAAGGGATCATCGACCTTGGAGAGCTTGAGATTGCATCGCTCCGCGATCTCCATGGTCCGCGTCACGACCTCGGGGGAATCAGGGAAGAGTGCGGTCATCTCCTCGGCGCTCTTGACAAAAAACTGGTCCGAGTCGAATTTGAACCGGTTGGCGTCGTGAATCTTGGAGCCGGTCTGGACGCACAGCATCACCTCGTGCGCATGCGAGTCTTCGCCGCACAGATAGTGTGAGTCGTTGGTGGCGACCAGAGGGATCCCCATCTCCCGCTCCATACGGAACAGGTCGGCGCGGATCTTTCTCTCCGGCTCCAGCCCCTGGTCCTGAATCTCCAGGTAGAAATTTCCTTTGCCGAAGATGTCTTGATACTGCTGCGCGGTGGAGACGGCCCGGGCGTAATCGTTGCGATCGAGGGCCTCGCACAGCTCCCCTGAAAGACAACCCGAAAAGCCGATCAGGCCTTTGGCGTTTTCTGCCAGAAATTTCTTGCTTACCCGCGGTTTGCGATAGAAGCCGTGAAGGCTTGCCTCGGAGGTTAAGCGGATCAGGTTCCGGTAGCCCTCCTCATTTTCAGCCAGCACCAGCAGGTGGTTGTACTCTGACTCGCGCGGTGCGCCAGGAGAAAGATCCCGGTCGCCTGTCTGACGGATGGGCTCCGCGCGGTGGTCCTCCGCCTTGCACACATACAGCTCGCAGCCGAGGATCGGCTTGATCCCCTTGGCCTTGGCCGCCTCGAAAAAATGCACAGCGCCGTAGATATTGCCATGGTCGGTCATAGCCACCGACTTCTGGCCAAGTGATGCCACGCGGTCAACCAGCTTTTTAACGTCACAGGCGCCGTCGAGCAGGGAATATTCGGTGTGCAGGTGGAGGTGAGTGAATTCGGACATGGCTAGCTCGATTTTAGTCCTCTGCATCTTTCCTTCCGTTAACCCCCGGATAGGAGAGTGGAGGAAAACGTGGGCGAAATTCCCGCCCCGCTTTCGCTGCATTCCACGGGCCCGGTTCTCTGCCTCACGGCTTGGTCGATGATGCGATTTCTAAGCCCTACAACGCTGCTTGTTCCTGGGTGAGTGATGGGCGGGTGAAGACACGCATATGGCAAGTCCATTACCCTAGATTCGTCAGGAAACCAAGGAGTGTCCCGCACTATGACAGTCATCCAGCAGGAAGATTTCGTTGCCAGCATTGCTGGCGCGTTGCAGTACATCAGCTACTACCATCCGGTGGATTACATCACTTCGCTGGCCAGGGCTTACGAGCGTGAGCAGTCGCCGGCGGCCCGCGACGCCATCGCGCAAATTCTCATCAACAGCCGCATGTGCGCTGAAGGGCATCGGCCGATCTGCCAGGACACCGGAATCGTGAACGCATTCGTCAAGGTAGGCATGAACGTGCGCTTTGCGGTCGCTGCCGGTGGCAGCGCTTCCATGGGAATTCAGGAATTGGTGGACGAAGGCGTGCGCCGCGCCTATCTTGCGCCGGAAAATGTGCTGCGCGCCTCGGTGCTTGCTGATCCCGCCGGCGCGCGCAAAAATACGCGCGACAACACACCGGCCGTAGTCAATGTGGAATTGGTGCCTGGCGATAACGTCGAGGTCACGGTCGCGGCCAAGGGCGGTGGTTCTGAGGCGAAGTCGAAGTTTGCCATGCTCAACCCCTCCGACTCGATTGTGGACTGGGTTCTCAAAACTGTGCCCACAATGGGCGCCGGATGGTGCCCGCCCGGGATGCTCGGCATTGGCATCGGCGGCACGGCGGAGAAAGCCATGCTGATGGCTAAGGAATCCCTGATGGACCCGATCGATATTCAGCAGCTTCAGGCGCGCGGAGCAACCACGCGCGCCGAGGAACTGCGCCTGGAGCTCTATGACAAAGTGAACCGGCTCGGCATTGGCGCACAGGGCTTGGGCGGATTAACCACCGTCCTTGACGTGAAGGTGCGCGATTATCCGACCCATGCCGCAAACCTTCCCGTGGCCATGATTCCCAACTGCGCCGCCATGCGCCATGCGCACTTTGTGCTGGATGGATCGGGGCCGGTCTATCTCGATCCGCCTTCGCTCGACGCCTGGCCGAAGTTGACCTACGATGTAAGCGGGGCGCGGCGTGTGAATCTCGACACCGTCACGCGTGAAGAAGTTTCTTCATGGAAGCCGGGTGAGGTTCTGCTGCTCAGCGGAAAGTTGCTGACCGGCCGCGACGCTGCGCACAAGCGGCTAACCGACATGCTGAATCGCGGCGAGAAGCTGCCCGTGGACTTCCGCAACCGCTTCATCTATTACGTGGGTCCAGTGGATCCGGTGCGCGACGAGGTGGTAGGGCCGGCGGGTCCGACAACGGCTACGCGCATGGACAAGTTCACACGGCAGATGCTGGCAGAGACCGGCCTGCTGGGCATGGTGGGCAAAGCCGAGCGCGGACCAGCCGCGATCGATGCAATCCGCGACTACAAAGCGGTTTACCTGATGGCCGTGGGCGGTGCGGCTTATCTGGTCTCGAAGGCCATCCACGGCTCCACGCTGCTGGCCTTCGGCGACCTGGGCATGGAAGCTATCTACGAGTTCGACGTAAGGGATATGCCCGTGACCGTCGCCGTGGATGCGAAGGGAACCAGCGTCCATCAGACCGGTCCGGCTGAGTGGCAAAAGCGGATCGCAGGCATTCCGATCCTGGCATAGGGCAGCGGGGTTTGAGCAGGACCGCGGGCGGCAACTGGCGTATGCGTAGTTGCCTCGCGGTCCCGATCATGCCTTCGATCGGCAATGCGCTCGGGGCGGCATCAATGCTTCGAGCTCCGCTGCGCGCAGGTATCTCATCATGAGAGTGTAGTGATGGCCGAATCTCTGAAGACACCAGTCTGGACAAGAAGGCAGTTTCTCGTTGCCGGCATGGCGCTGGGGGGATCGAAGCTGCTTGCATCTCCTGCGGTAAGCGGTCGTGCTGTGCTGCCTGCGTGGTCACCGGGCCGGCTTGAGATTCATCACATCGACACGGGCCGCGGTAATGCGGCGTTTCTGCTGGCGCCCGATGGCACAACGCTGTTGATTGACTGTGGAGCGGCCAACGATCCGTTGGAGACCTCGGCTCCTGCGCGCCCAGATGCATCACGATCGCCGGGAGAATGGGTGGCGCGCTATGCGCTGCGTCGGGCGCGCGCTGCGGGCCGCAGTACGCTCGACTATATGATCGCAACTCACGTGCACCCCGATCATGTCGGCGATCTGCCGCCCGGCGTCAAACTCCCCTCCGGCGGTGATTACATCCCCACCGGGCTGAGCCAGGTGGACCAGTTAATGCCGGCCCGGACTGTAATCGACCGTGGCTTCCCCGACTACGGGCAGTTGCCGCCTTCCCGCGATGCTTTTGCTGCCAACTACCTGGCCTGGCTGGAGGCACGCCTGCGCACGGGCAAGCGGACCGAGCGGTTGGAGGTTGGCTCGGCACGGCAGATTCAGTTGCGGTCGCCAATCAATGGGCCGGCTTTTACCGTGCGCGGATTGGCTGCCAATGGCTGTGTCTGGGCTGGTGTCGGCCGGCAGAGCCGGTCTCTCTTTCCCGATCTCAGTTCGTTGGCGCCTCAGGATCGACCCACTGAAAATGACTGCTCGATTGCCTTGCGTGTCGACTTCGGCAGCTTCTCCTACTACACCGGGGGTGACCTGAATGCCGATAGCCACGATGGAAGGGAGCCTTGGCTGGACGTGGAGACTCCCGTAACGCGAGCCTGCGGACAGGTCGAGGTCGCGGTTGCCGATCATCACGCTTACTTCGACTCCTGCGGACCGAACTTCGTGAAGAACCTTAACGCGCAGGCGTACCTGATCCCCGCCTGGCATCTTACCCATCCGGGGCAGGCGCAACTGGAGCGGCTCGTAGGAGCGTGGCCGGGTGAGAGACGCCACGACGTCTTCGCCACCGAGATGCTGCCGGCCAATCAGTTGTTCAATGCGCGTTGGGTAAACCAGATGCGTAGTCGGCAGGGGCACATTGTCGTGCAGGTTGCGGCAGACGGGGGCAGCTTCAGGATATTTGTTCTCGACAGCTCCACCGAGCTTGACACTGTGAAGCTCGTGAGCGGTCCCTATCTCTGCCGCGGTTGATGCGGAACGCCCCGTGCCGGTGCCGTGCACTTCTTGCACGCATGGGCGCCGGCGGGAGGCTGCGGCATGCCGCTCAGACCCCTGTCAATCGCTCAACTCCAGCACATTCACTGAATAGGGCGCAAAGATCTCAGTGAACTTGGAACCGTGTATGGGAACCTTGCGCTCCACCGGCTTCACGGCATCGGGATGTTCAATGCTGTTGGTCGCGTTGGGGGTTTTGCCGCTCATGCTGGTAAGCACGGCCTGCGGGGCGAGCTCGCCCGCTCCCTTGAGAGCGATGGCGAGGGGCTGCGGCGTGGAACTGGCGTTGACGACTTTCACGAACAGTTTGTGTCTCGCGGCGTCGCGCGTAACGGAGGCGTAGACGCGCACGGGAGCATCGCTGAGCGAACTGGCGACAACCTCGGTTCCCAGGTGCGAGGAGAACATGACTTGCGTCCAATAGCTTGGCGAGCCGTAGCTGGAAAGCGCATTGTAGCCGATGAGGTCGGTGGACCACTGCATGCCGCCCGGGTTCACATTGACGAACAGGGGCGCGTAGCTGGCCATGATGACAAGGTCGCTGTTGCGTTCCAGGCCGGTTAACCATGCAGCATCGGCAAGCGCCGCTTCAAGGTTCGGTGTGGGGTCGCCCTCGCGCGTGGCCCACTCGCCCACAAAGACCTTGGGACCGCTGCGGCTCGCATTGTCATAGTGGTGAGCCTGCGCAAAAGACTCCACCGCCGACATGTAATAGTGCTCGTCGATAACGTCCGGGGTGACGCCCTTTACGGGAGCAGTGGCGATAATCTGGAGATTCGGGTAGCGCTGCTTGATGGCGTGGTAGAACTGCGCGAAACGGCCATCGTACGAGTGAGAGCGATCGAACTGGTCTTCGTTGCCCACTTCCACGTAATGCAGCGGGAAGGGTGCAGGATGCCCATCCTTGGCGCGTTCCGCGCCCCATTTGCTGTCTGCGCCGCCGGTAACATACTGGATTTCGTCGAGCGCGTCCTCGACGTAAGGCTCGAGCGCGGGGCCGGGCTCGACGTGCTCCTGCGCCAGCGAGTATCCCGCGTAGACGGCGAGAACCGGTTCCATCTTCAGATCCTCGCACCACTCCAGAAATTCGAGCAGGCCCATGCCGTCTGAGGAGCGATAACGCCAGGGGCTCTCGTGCGTGGGACGGTTGATCCAGGGGCCGATGGTCTTCTTCCAGTCAAAGCGGTCGGCGATGTGCTCGCCTTCGAGATAGTTGCCGCCGGGAAGGCGCAGAAATTTTGGTTGCATGGCGGCAAGCAGGCTCATCACGTCGGCGCGGTTGCCGTCGGGGCGCGCACCATACGTGGGCGGAAAGAGCGAGACCAGATCGAACCAGACGGTGGCCGGCTTTGCAATGGTGAGCAGCAGGTGGTTGTTTGCGGAGACCGGCGCCGTGCCGGTTTTGAGTGTCCATTTGTACTGCTTCCAGTCGCTGCTCAGGCCGGTGACGACGGTGGATGCGGCGGCTATGCCGGTCTGGTCGTTCTGCAGCGTTACCGTGACAGCAAGCCCGGGCGTGTCCGTCCTGGCGTAGAAAGATCCCGTGTAGATTTCATTCGAGCGCACAGGAATGCCCCAGTAGCCGCCGTTTTCGACGCCGGCCGGCGCGTCGGCAGCAGCGGCTGTCACTGCGACCCGGAGACTGCGCGGCAGCTCGGCGCTCGGACCTGTGCTCTCATCGGCCGCCACGCTGACCTGCGCATTGCCGCGCGCCACTGCCGGCCAGTGGGTCAGGGAGCCAAAGCCGCGGCCGATAACGCGGTCGCGCACCAGCTCTCCGTAGACTCCACCATCGTAGGAGTAGTTGATCTCCTCGGTCATGAGTCCGTACAGAGTTGGACTGACCTTTGCAATCGGCTTGTCCGCCTGAATCGTGAAGGAGGGTGTTTGTGCGCAGAGCGCGAGCGATGACACAAGGACGGCAAAAGATGCGACGGCTGCGGCAGGCTTGTTCATGACCCCGCCATCCTACTGCGTGGGCGGAAGGATTGACAATCTGGAAAACGCTTACCGCAATCCGGAGCGGAGCCATGGCGTCAGTTCCGGGCTGCAGGCGCGGGCTGGCGGCTACAGGTTCCTGGGGTATATCGACTGATCCGCACGGGTAAAAGCAGCAACGATCGGTTCATGCATCTCGTCACTCTCGGAGCTGACCCGCCACGGTCTTCGCCCTTCGCTGCGGCTGGCTCTCTTTTCCTTCGCTGCGCCCCATGCCTGCACAGGCGATGCACGCTACCCTTCGGCTCGCTCAATAGCCGCTGTGATGGCATCGCGCACGCTGTCCGGCAGGGCCGGCATCGCGCCGGACTGTGAGGCGATCCAGCTGCCCCAGCGGTTGCCTGCCTCATTGAGCGTGGCCAGACCGGCTCCGCGCAGCAGGTAGTGCGTCAGCGCCGCCGTGAAGGCGTCGCCGGCGCCGATGCCGTCGGCAACTCTGACAGCGAAGCCGGGATGCTCATCCCAGGCGTCGCGCGTAACGAGTAAGCTGCCTCGGCTGCCGCGTGTAACCGCGACCAGCGTGATACCTGGAAACCGGTCCAGAAGGCGCTCGGCTGCCGCGCGCAGATAAACAGGGCTGGCTGGGCTTGTGCCGCCTGCCAATGTCTCCTTGAGATTCAGGCCAAGCAGCTCGAGCACCAGTGGCACCTCGGCATCGTTCATCTTGACGACCGTAGCCAGTGCGATCGATCTCTCGATGACCTCGGCGGAATAAAACGGCTGGCGCAGGTTCACGTCGAAGACGCGGACGCAGTTGGCTCGCGCCCGAGCCGCGAGCGTCTGGATGGTTTTGCGCGCGTTGGAGTTGCGCTGCGCAAGCGAGCCAAAGCAAACGGCATCTGCGCTTTCGGCCAGCCGTGTCCAATCGTCCGAGCTTTCAATAAAATCCCACGCCGCTGGCGCATGAATGGTGTAGCGCGGCTCGCCGTCGGGCAGTTCTACCGTGACCCGCCCGGTTTCGAGCGCGGGATCGAACTGAATGCAGCTCGTATCAACAGGCATGGGATCGAGGTGCTTGGCCTGAATCTCAAGGA
>JAKCDN010000146.1 GCA_021841795.1 Acidobacteriota bacterium
ATTTTTCCTTCGCCATAAAACCCCTCAGGTTCCTTTCACTGCTGCTACTGACCGTTACTCTCTCGGGGCGCCAGCGGTCCGGCTCCAGCCCCAAAAACTCTATTTACCCTGCGCCTTGCCGATGATCTCATCGGCGATCATGCGCGGCGCCTCTTCGTAGCGCGCAAACTGCATTGAATAGGAGGCGCGGCCCTGCGTGGACGAACGAATGTCGTTCACGTAGCCGAACATCTCCTTCAGCGGCACCATAGCCTTGATCACCTGCGAGCCGCTCACGTGCTCCATACCCTCAATGCGTCCGCGGCGGGAGTTGATGTCGCCGATGATCGTGCCCATAAACTCCTCGGGCACGGTCACTTCGACCGCCATCACCGGCTCGAGCAGAACCGGCTTGGCGCTCTTGACCGCCTCCTTGAACGCCAGCGAGCCGGCGATCTTGAAGGCATTTTCGTTCGAGTCCACCTCGTGGTAGCTGCCGTCAAAGAGCGTCACCTTGACGTCCACGACCTGAAAGCCGGCCAGAACGCCCTGCTCCATCGCACCCTGCACGCCCTGGTCGATGGGCTTGATGTACTCCCTGGGCACCACGCCGCCCTTGATCTCGTTGATAAACTCGTAACCCTTGCCCGGCTCATTGGGCTCGACGCGCAGCCAGCAGTGGCCGTAGTTGCCCGAGCCGCCGGTCTGACGGATGTACTTGCCTTCGGCCTCAGCCAGCTTGCGAATGGTCTCGCGGAAGGCCACCTTGGGCTCGCCCACGTTGGCCTCGACCTTATGCTCGCGCTTCATGCGGTCGACGAGAATCTCAAGGTGGAGCTCGCCCATGCCGCTGATGATTGTCTGCCCCGAATCCTCGTCGGTACGCACCTTGAAGGTCGGATCCTCTTCCGCCAGCCTGGCGAGGGAAATGCCCATCTTTTCCTGGTCGGCCTTGGTCTTGGGCTCGATGGCCACCGAAATAACCGGATCAGGGAAGGTGATGGCGCCCAGCGCGATGGGGTGATTGGGCGCGCAGAGCGTGTCCCCGGTCTTGATATCCTTCAGGCCCACGCATGCGCAGATATCGCCCGCCAGAATCTCGGTAATATCTTCGCGCTTGTTGGCATGCATCTTGACCAGGCGGCCGATGCGCTCCGTCCTGCCCGTGCGGGGATTGAGCACGGTATCGCCGGTCTTGAGCGAGCCCGAGTAGACGCGAATAAAAGAGAGCTTGCCGAAAGGATCATTGATGAGCTTGAAGGCCAGCGCCGAAAACGGCTCGCTGTCTTCGCTCTTGCGATGCTCGACCCGGGAGTGATCGTGGGGATCGATACCTTCCACGGCAGGCTTGTCGAGCGGGCTGGGCAGGTAGTCCAGCACCGCGTCGAGCAGGGTCTGCACGCCCTTGTTCTTGAATGCCGAGCCGCAGATGACCGGGAAGACCTTGAGATCGATGGTCGCCTGACGGATGCCGGCCTTCAGCTCCGCGACCGAGGGCGTTTCGCCCTCGAGGAACTTCTCAAGCAGCACGTCATCGGTCTCGGCGATCACTTCAATCAACTGCATGCGGAAGGCTTCCGCCTTCTTTACAAGATCTGCAGGAACGGGCTCGACGGAGTACTCCGCGCCCAGGCTCTCATCGTGCCAGATGATGGCCCGCATCTCGATCAGATCCACCACGCCCTTGAAATTGGCCTCGGCGCCGATGGGAATCTGCAGGGCCACGGGGCGCGCCCCGAGCCGCTTGCGGATGGTCTCAAGCACGTATTCGAAATCCGCGCCGTTCTTGTCCATCTTGTTGACGAAGCAGATGCGCGGCACGTGATACTTGTCGCCCTGCCGCCAGACGGTTTCAGTCTGGGGCTGGACGCCGGAAACGGAATCGAACAACGCCACCGCGCCGTCAAGCACGCGCAGGCTGCGCTCCACCTCGGCGGTAAAGTCGACGTGGCCGGGGGTATCAATAATATTGATGCGAACATCGCGCCAGTTGCAGGTAGTGGCGGCCGAGGTGATCGTAATGCCGCGCTCCTGCTCCTGCTCCATGTAGTCCATGGTCGCCGTGCCCTCATGCACTTCGCCGAGGCGGTGCGTGATGCCGGTATAAAACAGGATGCGCTCTGTCGCTGTCGTCTTTCCGGCGTCGATGTGCGCCATGATGCCGATGTTCCGGCAACGATTCAGAGGTACGGTGCGAGCCACGATTTTGATTCCTTGCGAGAACGAATTCCCGCGGTTAAGACCAGACGCCAGCCTGCAACTGCCGGCCTCCAGCTACCCATTTTCAGGACCAGACAGCGGTCCCAGATTCCTCGACGCCGCGAGCCGCAAACTACCGGCCCGCAGCCGCTTTTCTACCAGCGGTAGTGCGCGAAGGCCTTGTTGGCCTCAGCCATGCGATGCACGTCTTCCTTCTTCTTCATGGCCGCGCCGCGCCCGTTGGCCGCATCCAGAAGCTCGTTCGTGAGCTTCTCGGTCATGCCCTTTTCGCCGCGCGAGCGCCCGTAGGTGATGAGCCAGCGAATCGCCAGCGAGGTGCGGCGATCGGCGTTGACCTCGATCGGCACCTGATAGTTGGCGCCGCCCACGCGCCGGGTCTTGACCTCGAGCAGCGGCTTGCAGTTCTCGACCGCCTTCTTAAAGAGCTTGAGGGCGTCGTCGCCGCCACCCTTCGCCTCCAGGTTCCTCATCGCCTGATAGAAGATGCCCTGCGCGGTCGACTTCTTGCCGCCCCACATCATCGAATTCACAAACTTGGTCACCAGGGTCGATCCATAGACCGGATCCGGCGCCACTTCCCGCTTCGCAATGTGCCCTTTTCTTGGCATAAATCCCTCTAAAACCACCCGCGGCCCTGAGCCAGCGGCTCTTCCCGGCGACTGCAGTCGCCCCTGCCCACCGAGCCGGCGTATCAGCTACCGGCCGCCGGCGACAGGCTCAACCCTACTTCTTTGCGCCGCCCTTGGCGCGCTTGGCGCCGTACTTCGACCGGCTCTGATTGCGATTGGCCACACCCACGGAGTCCAGGGTGCCGCGAATCACGTGATAGCGCACGCCGGGAAGATCCTTGACACGGCCACCGCGAATGAGCACGATCGAGTGCTCCTGCAGGTTGTGTCCGATGCCGGGGATGTAAGTGGTCACTTCAATTCCATTGGTGAGCCGCACGCGAGCCACCTTGCGCAGGGCCGAGTTCGGCTTCTTGGGCGTTTGCGTATACACGCGCGTGCAGACGCCGCGCCGCTGCGGCGAGGCCTGCAACGCGGGTGACGCCGTCTTGTAGCGAGGCGCCGTGCGCCCCTTGCGGACAAGTTGATTAAACGTAGGCAAACCGCAACTCCTTACTTCAAAGAACCTGAATTCCGCCCCGCAGCCACTCCGCAGACCACATGGCCCCGAGCAGTGCATGGCACAGCCCAAGAGCGCACAGAGCCCCTGGCTACCGCTTCACGTCTGTCTTCTTCCCATCGTCAGACGAGAACCGGGACGGTTTGCCGGTCGTTTTCTGCTCAAACCGCAGAAAAGCCAGCGCCGTATCCCGCTTCCGGCCCGCATAGCCCCTCCAAGGTGGGGAGCGCGCGCGCCGTCAATGCGAGTGTTTCCTGCCCTCAGCAAGAAGAGAGCAAATCAGGAAACCTGTCTGGCCGGCTCAATTTCGCCTGGCCTGGGACATCCCTTCATGCAAGAGCCCGGGATGGCCACGCAGCCTGCGCAGAAGCACACGCAGAGCCGCGTTCTTGCGAACCTTCTAAAGATAACAAGAAAGAAAACGGGAGTCAACGGCTGATTGGTCAGCTTTTACCGGATTTGCCGTTTCCGGCCTCTTCCCGGACGATTTGGCCGTCGCGCATGGTGAGGATGCGTCCGGCGATGGCGGCGGCCTCGGGGTTGTGGGTGATCATGAGCGTGGTCTGGCCGAGTTCGCGGTTGGAGCGCTGGAGCATGCGGAGGACGGCATCGGAGGTTTTGGTATCGAGGTTGCCGGTGGGCTCATCGGCGAGGAGGATTGCGGGCCGGGTGACGAGGGCGCGGGCGATGGCCACGCGCTGCTGTTCGCCGCCGCTGAGCTCGCTGGGCCGGTGCTCGAGCCGGCCTTTGATGGAGAGCATCTCGCTGAGGTGGTCGAGATAGGCGCGGTCCATGGGCTCTTTGCGGCCGGAGATTTCATAAGCGATCCGGATATTGCCGATGCCGGAGAGGGTGGGCAGGAGGTTGAACTTCTGGAAGACGAAGCCGATGCGGTGTTTGCGCAGGCGGGTGCGCTCGGCGTCATTGAGGGCGGCGAAGTCGATGCCGTCGATGACGACGCGGCCGCTGGTGGCGCGGGTGAGGCCGCCGAGGAGGTAGAAGAGGGTGGACTTGCCCGACCCGGAGGGTCCGACGATGGCAACAAACTCGCCCTGCTCGATGGCGAGGGAGATGCCGCGGACAGCGGCCACCTGGATGCGGCCGGAGGCATACACCTTGGTGAGGTTTTCGGCCAGGATGATGGGATTCGGCGGTTGCTGCGGCACGATTGCCATTGTATAGGCAGCGGCCGAGCGGCCCCAACGAGCAAGGGCCGCGGGCCGGGAACCGCAGCGGGGAGCGAAGGGATGAAATTCGCGCCACTGGCGCAGGCCGCAAGTTCTACAATAGCTTTTGACAGACCACTTTCGATAAGGTTCTCCGCATGGCTAACGAACGGAAATCATCTCTTGTTTCTTCTCTTGAAGCGGCCGCCGCCAAGGCCGGCCTCGCGATTGCCGCCGTCACTCAGGGCAAGAGCTTCGACGGCCGTTCGACGGCCATTTTCGAGCTTGGGCTCACTGCGAAAGAGGCTGGGGGGCGTTCGCTGAAGCTCGAAGTGAGCGACGCCTTCAACCTGGACAAGCCCGATCTGCTGCACGAGCTGGAGGCGCACCTGGCGGGCGAAGCCAAGCGGCTGCGCAATCCGCGGCCGGAGTGCTGTGTGACGCTGGGCGGACTGCCGGTGGCGTTTGGCCGGTTCGAGTGGCCATTCCACCGCTCGACTTCGGGGGCAGACACGTATATCGTCCACGGCGAGATGCACCTGGCCGACGGGGGCGCGCATCATCTGCACGCCAGGGTTGCGGCGAGCGTGACGCTGACCTTTGCCGAGATTGTGCCGGCGATGGAGCAGCCCTATGCCGAGACGTTTGTGTACAACGCGGTGCGGAAGACGGTGGACATGGGGCAACTGGAGTTTCTGAAGTCGGGCAACCGGCAGCCCGTTCCCGTGACGACGCGGTACTACAGCCGCTGGCAGAACAAGTTCATCTTTACGGACACGGACGACGCGGAGCGGCTGCGCTACCTGCTGAGCAAGGTGTACTGGCTGTCAGGGGTACTGGGCGGCAGCCAGCCGGTGTGGATTGCCGATCCGCGGGACGCGCAGTACCTGAACACGACCGAGGCGGATTTGCTGCGCATGGCGGGCGACGAGGCCAGCCAGGGACTGATGCGACTGGAGGGCGAGTTTGCCGCGGCGACGCCGGCGCTGATGGCGCGGGCAGCCGAGTACCAGCGGGCACTGGAAGCGTCACTGGACTTTACGAAGCCGAAGTTCAACGAGGAGATGCGCGCCGGGCACGCGAACATGTAATCGCAGACGAACCGAAGCAACGAGGATGGGCCCGATGGGATGCGGCGCAAGAGGCGCACTCCGTCGGGCCCATTTGCACTGCATCCAGTGCAGAATCGGCCAAAAAGACGAAGGTCAATGGAAGATTCGGCGGAGATGCGGCAAAGAAGGCAGAGAAAAAATATTTTAGATAGATCCTGCAAATAAGTTGTTTATTTTCAGCTGTTTGCGCGATGTGAAATTGACTAAAATTCCTGTTTTCAATGGCTTGCGGCCAGAATCTAGACAGCAAAGGGGTTAGGGGCTGCGGTGGTGGCTGCAGGGCATGGCCTGCTGCCGGCGGCTCTTCGCTCTCCGGACCGGGTTGGCTGCTGACTGGGTCTATTGTGCGCCGGATGGGGGAAATTGTCGGCAAGGTTGTGGGGATATTTTTTGCGGGGTTGCGGGAGGGTTGGGGGTGACGGTCGACCACGATCCATGCATCACGGCGAAAAACGCTCCGCGGCTAAGGTTTACGCTGTCCCAGGTGCCCAGAGGCGAGACGCCTGGGGCAACCATTTTCAGGGGGAGAGCTCGGTTCCATGGCGCATGGGCAACTGCCGGCGATTGATCGTGGTGGCTGCGCGGGCGGTTGGACCGGTTTCGGGAGCGGGTGGAGCTGGGACGCGAGTGGGCCTCAGTTCAATGTCCACAACTTCTTGAGACACGACACCTAAAGGGCGCGGCCGCAGCCGGAGCAGAAGCGCGCGCCGGGGGCGTTGGCGAAGCCGCATTGGGAGCAGGCGGCGGCGGGCTGGGGAACCGCCGCGGGACGCATGGTTGGGGGAACATTGACGGCCATGGGGACGGGCTGGGACCAGAGAGGAACGGGAATGCCGAGCGAGGCGGCGATGGCGGCGGCCTGCATGGCGTTGTACTCGCGGACGCGGCCGGGCATGAAGAAGCACTCGAAGAAGCTGATGATGGCGGGGATGCCGGACCAGAAGAAGCAGCAGTAAAGCATGCCGAGGCCAGTGCGCCGGAGGTAGAAGTGATGGAGGCCGAAGCTGCCGAGAAAGAGCGCGAGGAGAACGCCGACGACCTCGTCGCGGCGCACGGACTCGAACTGCTGGTAGAAGATCGCTTGCGGATTGGGATAGGCATAGGCGCTCATGAGCGGACTCTCCTTGCAGCGGCTTCAGACTGCCAGTGGTACGCGCGAGGAAGGTTGGTAGTTCCCGGCGCCTGGAAAGAATTGTGCCACAGCGCGTGGGATGACTAACATGGAAGGCGCGATGGAAACCACGAATGAAACCCAACGACCCCATGCCGCCGCGAGCGGCAGTTTTTTAATCGGCGGCGATCTGGCGGTGCATCGGCTTGGCTACGGAACCATGCGCCTGGTGGGCGAGGGCGCGTGGGGCGAGCCGGCGGATGCGGCCGAGTGCCGGCGGGTGCTGCGCCGGGCGGTGGATCTGGGGGTGACGCTGATCGACACGGCGGACGCATACGGTCCGGAGATCGCGGAGCGGCTGATCGGGGAGGCGCTGGCTCCGTACGCGCCGGGGGTGGTGATTGCGACCAAGGGAGGGATCACGCGCCAGGGGCCGGCGAAGACCGAGTACGTGGGGCGGGCGGGATACCTGATCCAGTGTGTGGAGATGAGCCTGCGGCGGCTGAAGCTGGAACGGATCGACCTGTATCAACTGCACCGCATCGATGCGCGCACGCCGCTGGAGGAGTCACTCGGGGCGCTGCGACGGATGCAGGAGCAGGGGAAGATCGGGCACATCGGGTTGAGCGAGGTGACGGCGGTCGAGATTGAGGCGGCGGAGAAGATCGCGGCGATTGTGAGCATCCAGAACCGCTACTCCCTGGCGGACCGGCGGCATGAGGAGACGCTGCGCTATTGCGAGCGGCGGGGGATTGGTTTTCTGCCGTGGTATCCGTATGCGGGGGGCAAGATGCTGAAGGCCGACCACCCGGCGGCGCGGGGACTGCAAAAC
>JAKCDN010000147.1 GCA_021841795.1 Acidobacteriota bacterium
AAAATTGCGGAAAAAGGCGAAGATCGATGGAAGATTCGACGGAGATGCGGTGAAGAAGGCGGAGAAAAAATATTTTAGGTAGATCCTGCAAAGAAGCTGTTTATTTTCAGCGGTTTGCGCGATGTAAAATTGACTAAAATTCCTGTTTTCAATGGCTTGCGGCCAGAATCTAGACAACAAAGAGGTTAGGGGCGGCTGCGGTGGCTGCAGGGCACGGCCTGTTGCTGGCGGCTTTTCGCTTTCCGGACCGGGTTGACTGCTGACTGGGTCTATTGTGCGCCGGATGGGGGAAATTGTCGGCAAGGTTGGGGGGATATTTTTTGCGGGGTTGCGGGAGGGGTGGGGGTGACGGGGCGGGGCAGGCTTGATGGGTGGTGGGGGTTGGAGTTGCGCGCGGGGATCGGGGATGGCTGGATGCCGGGCGACTTTTGGGTTTGTATCGGATTTCGATGAGTGGCTTGGCGATTTATCGCTCGTCCACATGCGCGATTTGTCTCTGATCGGGACAGGCACAAGTCACCATAGGCGACTATACAGCCATGTGGATAATCGACTGATGCCATGACAAAGCACCGCCCGCGCCAAGACCATGCGCGACTGTTGCTCAACTTGTTACTGAAGGGTGGCCGGTGACTCGACCGGTGATGCTGAAAGATACAGCAGATTCTGGTTGCCGCAGCACGATCACCAACCATTCAAGAGTCATCTTCCGCTGCGCCATCCTGCAGTCTGCCCGGTAAATCGAGTTGTTCCAGAACCACGCAGCGCCTGTATAGTAGAGGCGAATTGATCCATTCCTCCGTCCCCGAGGGGTGCCGCATGGCACGAACACTGCGCCGAATCCTATCGTGTCTGTTACTGCTTGCGGTCGCCAGGCTGCATGCGCAAGCCCCCACTCAGCCTGCTGCAACCACCATCACCCTTGGCCAGGCGGCTGTGCCGCTCAATGGACCCTGGAAGTTCCAGATCGGCGACTCGCCCATCGACCCCAAGTCGGGCAAGCCGCTCTGGGCCGAGCCGGGCTTCGACGACTCGCAGTGGGAGACGGTCGATTTGACACCGGTCGCAGGTCAAGAGGATCCCAATAACGGGGATAGGCGCTGGGTCAAAGGCTGGCAGACGAGGGGACACAAGGGTTATTGGGGTTGGGCCTGGTATCGCCTAAAGGTCGAAGTGGCAACGCCACCAGGAGAAGGGATGGCGATTGACGGGCCAACTGGTTCGAGCGACTGCTGGCAAGTCTTTGCCAATGGGCAGTTGCTGGGCAGCTTTGGCAAGTTCGACAGCCAGGGCAATGTGAAGAGGATCTACGCTAACCGGCCGCTGATGTTTCCGCTGGCGTCGGCTAAAGAAGCCGGCAACAGTGCCGTCAGAGAGACTCTGGCCTTCCGTGTGTGGATGGGACCAGGCAGCCTCGCTGACCCGGCGTCGGGTGGGCTGAACTACGCGCCATTGCTGGTGGCGCAGTCGGCCATGCAGGCGCAGTCAGGCCTCGATAGGGAGGAAGCGTTTCTGCTCAGGGCCGACGAAGCAGCCTATACCGTGTTCTTTCTGCTCCTCGCGGTCCTGGCCGCCAGCCTGTATCTCTTCGATCGCTCGGACCCGGTTTACCTGTGGGTGTCAGCGACGCTTCTGTTCTCGCCATTGGGCTATGTGGGTCATATCCTCTGCGCGAATGTCGATTGGCTCGACAGCCGGTACAGGGACATTCTGATTGATCTGCTGTCAGATCCGCTGCAAACGGGCGGATGGGCGATGGTGTGGTGGGTTTGGTTCCGGCTGCGGCGCCCTGCCTGGACACCCAAAGTGGTGGGCTTGCTCACAGTGGCCTATGCGCTCTCACTGACGTTTCAGACGGTGATTTCCGACTATGGCGGTGCGCTTCCACATGGACTCGATACCTGGCTGGCGGGCGCGTTCTATGTGAGCGGCAACCTGACCAGGCTGGCCTTCCTTCTGCTACTCACTCTTATCGTTGGAGCGGGCATTCGCAAGGAAGGTAAAGAGGGGTGGCTGGCCCTGCCCGTTGTCGCCACCATGGCAGTGGAACTGATTGCCCCAGTCATTGGGGTGGATGTGCTATGGCGCTGGCACGGCCTGACTCTGCTGATTTGGGATCTGACAGACCCCCTCTTTGTGGTGGTACTGGGCATCCTGATGTTGCGACGATTGCAGCATTCCCTCAACCGCCAGCGCCAGATGGCGCTCGACGTCCGGCAGGCGCAGGAGGTGCAGGAGGTCATCCTGCCTGAGCGCCGGGTCGTATTGCCGGGCTTCGAGATTGAGAGCGAGTACCGGCCGGCGCGCGAGGTCGGCGGCGACTTCTTTCAGATCATCCCCAACGAGAAAGACTGCAGCCTCCTTATCGTCGCGGGCGACGTCACCGGCAAGGGCCTCCAGGCTGGCATGCTCGTCGCGCTGCTCGTCGGCGCGATTCGTCAGGCTGCTGAGACCGAAACTGCTCCCGCAGCGATCCTCGCAGCGCTCAATCGCCGTCTGCTCGGCCGCGGCGATGCCCGCGCCACCTGTCTCGCCCTGCGCATCGAGCGCGACGGCTCGGCCACGCTGGCCAATGCTGGCCACCTGCCGCCCTATCTCAATGGAAAGCCCATGGAGATCGACGGCTCGTTGCCGTTAGGCATGATCGAGCAGTTCGAAAGCTCCGTCCACCGTTTTCAGCTCGCTCCGAAGGACCGCCTCCTGTTGCTCTCCGACGGCGTCGCGGAAGCCACCGACGAGCAGGGCAAGCTCTTCGGTTTCGACCGCGTCCTTGAACTCGTCCGCACCCAGCCTTCCGCCACGCAGATCGCCGAAGCGGCCCAGGCCTTCGGCCAGGAAGACGACATCAGCGTGATTGCCGTGACCCGAATCGCAGCGCCCGAACCGGCACATGCGTAGTCGCTGCACACGAGCATTCATCCTGTTCGCGATCAGCCCGAGGCCGTCAAAGGTTTTGCTCAGTGCCGATCCTCGCTGGGGTTCGATGAATCCGCTAATTCGCTCGAGAGATGCAAGAAATGTGCGTTGCTGCCCCATTCCGAGTGGTTGGTCGGCCAGTGGGCGAAGTATCGGCCAAGTGGAGTCCAGCAAAGCAACCGTGTGAAAAGCCCGGGGTAGGTGCGTGGTCTCCCAGGTGCCCGGAAGCGAGGCACCTGGGGCAACCGGCTTTCGTGGGAGAACGGGCTCTCCTGGCGCGTGGGGGGGAACCGGCTTCGGCGGGAGAACTGGCTTCGTTAAGGGGCGCGAAGAGGCGGTGAGATGGCCGGGAGCAGGCCGGATGGGTGGATGCGGTCACGCGATGCAGAGCGGCGCAGGGACTCCCTGGCAACCGGCGGTGCAGCTGGGCAACGGCCGATCAGCCGTTCGAGGCGCCGGGGTGGAGCGCGTGCAGCTCTTTGCCGGGCTTGAAGCGGACGGCTTTGCCTGGAGCGATATTGACTTCAGTGCCGGTGCGGGGATTGCGGCCGATGCCGGTTTTGCGAGCACGGACGCTGAAGACGCCAAAGCCGCGCAGTTCAATTCTTTCGCCGGCCGCCAGTGCCTGCTTCAGGCCCTCGAAGACCGTGTCCACTGCCGCCTCAGCCTTGGTGCGCGGCAGGCCCGTACGCTCGACTACGTTGTGAACGATGTCCTGCTTGATCAATGGAGTCTCCTCGCTTGCCTCGAAATGGTAAGGATCTGGCCGCCTGATTCTGGCCGTTGCGCCGCACGCGCAAGGGGAAGAGCAGACTAAGGCTTGACCTACTCCGTTCATATTACAGATTTTGCGCTAATTGGGAAACAAGAGATTGAGGAATTCTGCCAGTTTTGCCGGCGGCGGCGGGGCAGGGCGTCGAGAGAGCGCGGGAGGGGGTGGGGATGGGCGGAAGTTCTGATTTGTCAATTCCGGAGGGCCTTGCGTAAGATGAGACTTCAAGTTCGAGCCGGAAGGCCAACACGCCGGGACGCAGGAGAAGCCCGGAACAGGAGAGGCATGTCGATCAAGAGCGACCGCTGGATCAGAGAGCAGGCTGTGCAGCACGGCATGATAGAGCCGTTCAGCGAGAAGCAGATTGCGGGCGGAGTGATCTCCTACGGACTGTCGTCGTATGGTTACGATCTGCGGGTCTCCAATGAGTTCAAGATCTTTACCAACGTGAACAGCGCCATCATCGACCCGAAGGGATTTGACGAGCGCTCGTTTGTCTCGGTGGAGGCGGAGTCGGTGATCGTGCCGCCCAATTCGTTTGCCCTGGCGCGGTCGGTGGAGTATTTTCGGATTCCCAGAGATGTGCTGACGATCTGCGTGGGGAAGTCAACCTATGCGCGGTGCGGGATTATTGTGAATGTGACGCCGTTCGAGCCGGAATGGGAGGGGTTTGTGACGCTGGAGATCTCCAACACCACGCCGCTGCCGGCAAAGATCTACGCCAATGAAGGCCTGTGCCAGATTTTGTTTTTCCAGTCGGATGAGACGTGCGAGACGAGCTATGCCGACCGGAAGGGAAAGTACCAGAAGCAGCAGGGAATCGTTCTTCCCAAGCTTTAGGAACGTACCGCTCTCGAACGTGTACGCATGTGTTCGACAGGCGAAGGACAAAATGCAGCGAAGGCGGCAGGCACGGAGCCGGCCGTCTTCAGAAGCCAGCCCCTGGCGCGGTTGATGGGGTGTCATGCCGACTCGATCTGTACATCTCGTTCCGATTCGCATTGGAGTAGTGGCGGTTGAACCGATTCGCGTTGCCGGGCTGGCAAGCATCTTCGACCAGCCCGCGCAGCCGGACCAGGCGCAGCTGATTCCAGTGATTGGCAGGCTGACGGAACTGTCGGCGTTGCCCGAGATCAAATACCTGGTGGTCGATCTGCACTCGGGCGAGGGCGGACTGGCCATGCTGAATACGGTGCGCCGGCGGCGGCCCGATATCCGCCTGATCGTCATTGGCCCGGAAGGGGATGACGAACTGGTGATCGAAGCGATCGTTTCCGGAGCCAGGGCGTACCTGGGATTGACCGCGGACGCGGAGACAGTGCGCAAGGCGATCTGCGTGGTCACCTCAGGCTCGATCTGGGCTCCGAGGCGGTTGCTTTCACGGCTGATCGACCGCCTGCTGCAGGTTCCGGATGCGGATATTCCCGCGCCGGCGACGGGGCGCGCGGCACGCGACTCCCAGCTCACGCTGCGGGAGGAGCAGGTGCTGCGACTGATCCTGAAGGCGCATTCGACGCGGGAGATCGCGCGCCAGCTCGGAATCGAGCAAAGGACGGTCAAGTCGCATATTGCAAGGCTGATGCAGAAGGCGGGCGTGGACAACCGGATCAAGCTGTCTGTCTCCGCGCTGAGCCATGCGCTCGATGGCGGGGGCCGGGGCGGATCGCGGCATGTAGTTAAGAAGTAGTAAACAGTACGGGGTACTTTTAGACATGTCCCCTAAGTACTCTTGTACCATGTCTGCAGTTTTATGAAGATGTCTTCAGAAACAACGCAGATCTGGGGAAAGGAGTTCCCAGGCCGCATGTTTTCATGATGCCTGGGAACTCCTCTTTTTTTTGTTTGCCGATTCTGTCGAGTTTCGAGCCCTCCCGATCCAGTCCTTTTGCATCTGACAAATAGAGTGTCGTAATGACCTTGACGCCGGAGTGTGGGAAGGTTGATATGATGCTCTGGAGCAGCCGTGGAGAGCCGCAGACGCGGAGATTCGCGGAGGCCAGTGTGGTGAATCTGAAAGCCGCTGACGAACAAGCGCAGATTCTTCGACTCCGTTTGGCCCGAAAGCCGGCCGGACTACGCTCAGGATGACGGCGCGTTTCTGTTGCGAACTGGAGAGACACTGCACTAGAAGATGAGATAAAGGCCTTAACCGTCCCCACCCACTGTAGTTCTTGCTGCTGATTGGGTACCATTGCACGGCCCGGTACCATCGTTGCCAATGACAAGCCGCAAGCAGAGCGGCGCTTCGCTGCGCGGAAGGAGCCAACTGTTGAGGAGGCTGGCACATTCGACGGAGCGGACGCAGCAAGCAGCATTGCGGCCTCAGTCAAGCAAGATGCGCAAATCACACTTCGACTCAATCAACTTTGCACAGCGGCAGAGCGCCGCGAGAATGGAAAGGACATGGATATGAAAAAAGCCCTTGCCAGTGTTTGTCTCAGCATTTTACTGACCCCGGCGGTTTATGCGGCGTCGACGAAGGAAGACCTGCAGAACCGGATTGACTCGGCGAAGGTTGTAATGGACCAGATCATGAATGCCGACGACCGTACGATCCCCACGGATATTCTTCGCTCGGCGACATGCGTGGCCGTGGTTCCCGGCATGGTGAAGGGAGCGTTTCTGATCGGCGCACAGTACGGCCAGGGTGTAGTGACCTGCCGGACCGGGCATGGCTGGAGCGCGCCGGTGTTCATCCGGATGGCGGGCGGGTCGTTCGGCTTCCAGATCGGCGGGCAGTCGACGGATCTGATTCTGGTGGCGGTGAACGATCGCGGGATGCAGGATCTGCTGAAGGACAAGTTCAAGATCGGCGCGGATGCGTCGGCGGCGGCCGGTCCCGTGGGCCGCGCCGGACAGGCGGACACGGACTGGAAGATGAACGCGGAGCTGCTGAGCTACTCGCGCGCGAAGGGCCTGTTTGCCGGGATCGATCTGGACGGGACGAGCGTGAGCCAGAACAAGGAAGACACGCAGGTGTACTACGGCCATCCGGAGGAGTTCGGCAATGTTCTGAAGGGCAACGTGCCGGTTCCGGCCGGGGCGGTTCCGTTTGTTCGCGACGTGGCGCACCACTTTGTGAAGGCGAAAGAGACCAAGTAACAACCTGCATGCCGGGCAATCCGGTGGCAGGCAATGCTGCGGGCGACGGAGCCCGCAGCATTGCAACGAGCAATTGCGGCAATTCCGGGCTGCTGCAGCCGTTTTGGGTTTCGAGCCTTGTCGCCGCTGCTTCGACTTCGTTTGGCCTGAAAGCGGGCCAGATTGCGCTGAGGATGACAGCGCGTTTCTGTTGCCAACTTTAGAGACACCATATTAGCAATCCGGTTCCGACCGTCTACACTGGTTCTTGCTTTCAGCGATGCGGGAAGAATTGGAGTACGGGCTGGTTCGGGCGGTGGCGGGTTGCCTGGGACGGATGCCGCGGCGCGTTGCGCGTCTGGCGGCGGGCCTGCTGGCGTTTACGGTGTATGGGTGCATGGGCAGGCTGCGGCAGGTGGGCGCGCGCAACCTGGAGATGGCTATTCCCGAGGTTCCCGCGCGGACCCGAGCCAGGATTCTCAGGCGGGTCTTTCATTTTCTGAGCTGGCAACTGGTGGAGTTCTGCCGGATGCAGCGCTATACGGCGGAGAACACGCGCCGATGGTTCCGGACCGAAGGGCTGGAGCATTACTTGGCGGCGCGGGCGCGCGGCCGGGGCGTTCTGGTGGTGACGGCACATCTGGGAGCCTGGGAGCTGTCGGCTTTCTATCACTCGCTGACCGGTTATTCCATGGGCATGGTCGCGCGCACGCTCGACAACCGGCGTCTGGACGCGTATGTGAACAAGATCCGCTGTCTACAT
>JAKCDN010000148.1 GCA_021841795.1 Acidobacteriota bacterium
GCGCAGGTCGTCGGCAACGGCACGGTACTCCTTGCGTCCGGCAAGGTTTACCAGCTCGTGCGGATCGTTGCGCTGATCGTAGAGTTGGTACTCATGATAATTGGTGCTGGAGGGTTTGTCGCGGGCGCCGGTTGGATCGGCGATGCAATAGGTCCAGTCGCGGGTGCGGATGGCGCGGCCGGTCATGGATTCGCTGATCTGCACGAACTGGCGGCCGGGCCAGTCGGCGCGGGCCTGGGCGTCGTGCACGATGGGAAGGAAGCTATGGCCCTGCATGGAGGCCGGAACCTGGACGCCGGCGGCGTCGAGCAGGGTGGGGGCAATGTCCACGATGCCGACGAGCTCCTGAATCTGGCGGGCGGTTTCAAAGCCCGGCCCATGGATGAGGAGCGGCACGCGCAGGCTGCTGTTGTGGGTGCTGCGCTTGTACTCCTGATTGCGGGTCATGAAGTGACATCCGTGGTCGCTCATGAAGACAAAGATGGTGTTTTCGCCGAGGCCCTCTTCGTCGAGGATTTTGCGCACGCGGCCAACGGAGGCATCGATGCTTTCGCAGGCGCCGTAGTAGTCGGGCAACTGCTTGTGCCAGTCGCCGGGAAAGCTGCGCAGATCGACAGGCACAAAGGCGTCAATGAAGCGCTCGGCCGAGCCGTTGGGGCCGACCATGCGGCCGAGATCGTTCTGCTGATGTGGCTCAAGCTGAGAGACCATGAGCAGGAAGGGCGCGTCGTGTTTTTGCCGCAGGAACCTTTCCACGCGATCGGTGATGAAGTCCACGCGGTACTGGTCCTTATAGGTGATGGGATTGCCATCGCGGTCCCAGATGGTTCCGTAGTAGGGATGGGTGGTGTGCTCGAGCTCGTTGGCCGCCTCCCAGAAATCGAGGAAGCCGCCGCGATGCTCGGGACTGACCGGACCCGGACCGCCGCCGGGAGACTGCGCGCCCGGCCCCAGATGCCATTTGCCGATGTAGTTTGCGGTGTAACCGGCCTGGCGCAACTCGGTTGCGAGAGTGGGCAGATCCTGACGGAGGCCAAGACCGTTGCGCCAGACGCCTGTGCCGGTGGCAAAGCGGCCGGTGACGAGGACGGAGCGGGAGGGCGCGCAGACCGGCTGATTGGTGACGGCGTGGTTGAAGTTGGTGCCGGCCTGGGCCAGGACATCGAGATTTGGAGTCTGCGTGGAGCTGTTGAGACCGTTGGCGCCGACAAAGTCCCAGCGGAACTGATCGGAGTGATAGATGACGATGTTGGGCCGGTTTTTGCCGGCCGCCTGGGATTGATTTTCGCCGGACCGGGGCGCGGCATGGGCGATGGAGGCGGCAACGCCGGCCTGCGCCGCAGCGGCCGCGGTGCCGAGAAGAAAGTTACGCCGATTGACTGTGCTCATTGCGGGATTCTCATTTTCTGCCCTGCCGGCCTGAGGCCAGCAGCCGATGTGTTTTGGAAAGGGTGGTGGCGCTCCGGATTTGGAGACGAAGTCCGGAACGCTGCGTGAGGGCGCAAAACTCTGCCCCAATGCTTCAGATGCGCTCTGCCTGGGGCAAGGCCACGCTCATGGCGTCGAGCCGCGCCTGAAGCCGTTGCTGCAGATCGGCATGAGCGGGGACGCCGTAGATGTTCCGGGTTTCACCGGGGTCGGCGACGAGATCGTACATCTCGTATTCGTGGGGCTCGAGCGTGTACTCGATGAGCTTGTAGCGCTCGGTGCGGATGCCGCGGCAGGGGGGCACGCCTTCGGGGTTGGGCCATTCAAAGTACTCGTAGAACCACTCCCTGCGGAAGCCCGGATCGGGTGCGTGGGCGAGAGGCAGGATGCTTTTGCCCTGCATGGCCTTGGGGACGGGCAAGCCGGCGAGATCGAGGAAGGTGGGCGCGAGGTCGATGTCGAGGACCATCTCCTGGCGGAGGGTTCCGGCAGGGACACGGCGGGGATAGCGGATCATGAGGGGCACGCGAATGGAGGGCTCGTGCATCAGGCGCTTGTCAAAGAGGCGCCACTCGCCGAGGAAGAAGCCGTGATCGGAGCATTGCACGATGGCGGTGTCGTCGAGGATGTTTTTCTTTTCGAGGTAATCGAAGATGCGGCCGATGTTCTGATCAACGGCCACGAGGCCGGAATAGTAATCCTTCATGACGCCTTCAAGAGAGGCGGCGGCGGGATGCGAGGGGGTGGTGCCGATCTTGTTGGTGGCGTTGATGAAGCCGCTGGGCTTGCCGGGATAGCCCTTGAGGTCGTCGTCGAAGGTGGCGGGCTTGGGGGTGAGGGTTCCGCGATAGAGATCGAGAAGACGGCGGGGGCGGAAGAAGGGCTCATGGGGAGCGACGAACCAGACCAGGAGGCAGAAGGGCTTGTCGCCGCGATCCTCGTCGAGCCAGGACAGGGCGCGATCGACGGTAAGGTCGTCGGGATACATGTCGCGGTACTGAACCTCGGGCCCGATCCTGCCTTTGCGTCCCTCCTTGAAGAAGGGGTTGGCGTAGTTGTTGGCGGGGCTGTTGTGCCCGAAGTAGTAGTCCCAGTAGCGCTCTTCCACGCCGTTCTGGATGTGCACTTTTCCGGTAATGGCCACCTCGTATCCGGCCTGGTGGAGAAGATCGGTAAAGAGAGGGATGTCGGCGGGCAGGGGCCGGTCCATGTGCTCGTTGGAGAGCGCGCCGGTGGAGCGCGAATACATGCCGGTGAGGACCACGGCACGCGCGGGGGCGCAGAGAGCGTTGGTGCAGAATGCGTTTTCAAAACGGACGCCTTCGCGGCCGATGCGGTCGTGATTGGGGGTCTTGAGGATGGGATTGCCGGCGATGGAGAGCGCGTCGGCACGCTGGCCTTCGCCGAGGAAGAAGATCAGGTTGGGCCGCCGGGACGGCTTTTGGGCATTCAGTGCGGCGGGCAGCACCGAGGAGGCCAGCAGGCCGCCGGCCATGGCCATGGAACCCTCGAGCACATCGCGCCGCGTCACACCGGATGGGCTGGAAGAGTTCGAGGCAGATGCAGAGGTCTGAGTTGAATCCGGCATGGAAGATTTCCTTCTGAGCTGAAGTGAAGAACAGGTGGCGCGCGGGATATACCGGTGCATGGCCGCCAAGGCGGAAGTATACACCGGCCAACAATGGACAAGCCCGGCAGGGTTTCGAAGGATAGACCGGAGCAGCGGCAGGGCCGGGATGATGAGACCGGAGCTGCGGAACGGCCGGTGAACGGCGGAGGCGCCGCACGGGCCCGGGACGCCGGCCACGCGGGCCGGGATGCGCGAACAAGGGACTGTACACTGGCAATATTGTGATTATCGACCTGGCGAGGCGCGCGCACGATCACAACTGGGAGATGGATCCCATCACGCGCTCCCTGCTCGACACCGATTTCTACAAGCTGCTGATGCTGCAGTTCATCTGGAAGCATTTTCCGCGCACGCGCGCGACCTTCACGCTGATCAACCGCACGGCTTCAGCGCGGCTGGGCGAGATGGTGGGACTGCCGCAACTGCGCGAGCAACTGGAAGCGACGCGGCGACTGCGCTTTCGCAAATCGGAGCTGGTGTGGCTGGCGGGCAATACGTTTTTCGGGCGGCGCAACATCTTCGAGCCGGCGTTTCTGGACTGGCTGGAGCATGATTTCCGACTCTCCGATTATGAGCTGGGCGTGCGGGACGGGCAGCTTCAGCTTCGCTTCGAAGGGCTGTGGTCGGGGACGACGATGTGGGAGATCTACGCGCTGGCGCAGATCGGCGAACTGAAGACGCGGGCGGCGCTGAAAGACCTGAGCGAACTGGAGCTGGACATTCTGTATGCGCGGGCCAAGACGCGGCTATGGGAGAAGATGGAGCGGCTGCGAGGGGTTCCGGACCTGAGCATCAGCGACTTCGGCACGCGACGCCGGCACAGCTTCCTTTGGCACGAGTACGTGGTGCACGCGATGCGCGACACGATCGGCGAGGGATTTTCAGGAACCTCGAATGCATTCCTGGCCTACAAGCACGATCTTGAGGCCATCGGCACCAACGGCCACGAGCTGCCGATGGCGATGGCGGCGATGGCGCGGAACGACGAGGAGCTGCGCACGGCGCAGTACCGGCTGCTGGAGCTGTGGCAGCAGAGCTACCAGGGCGGGCTGCTGATCCTGCTGCCGGATACGTTCGGGACCACACAGTTTTTGCGCGATGCGCCGGACTGGGTGGCCAACTGGACGGGACAGCGCATCGACAGCAAGGACGCGTACGTGGCGGGCGACGAGTACATCGCATGGCTGGAGCGGCACAACAGCGACCCGCGGCAGAAGCGCCTGATCGCGAGCGACGCGCTGGACGTGGAACAGATTCTGGGGCTGCACGCCTACTTTGCGGGCACGCCGCGCAACGGGGCTACGCCGGACGACTTCCGCTCGGCGGCGGATTTCCAGGATGCGCAGCGCTGGTCCGCGGAGCGGCGGGTGCGCTTCAGCGCGGGCTGGGGCACGCTGCTGACGAACGACTTCCGCAACTGCAATCCGCAGGGCGGCGACAGCTTCAACCCTGTGGGGCTGGTGTGCAAGCTGACGGATGTAGACGGGCACCCGGCGGTGAAGCTCTCAGACAACGAGTCAAAGGCGCTGGGCGAGCGCAAAGAGGTCGAGCGCTACCGGCGGATCTTTGGCGCCGCGGGCGTGGCCGATCTGCCGGTGCTGACCTGAGCCGGCGGCTCAGGTTACCGGAAGCCTGCCGGGGATGATCTCCACAACCAGCCATTACGCGAATCGGCTACGCCAGGAACTGACGGTGCGCAATCGCGCCTACGCGCGGGGCCGCGCGCATGTGGAGAGCTACGGCAGCACGCCGGTGATTGTGTACGAGCCGGAGGAGAGCCGGCACGGGAACTTTTTCGACGCGGCCTACGCGGCGATCGCGGAGAGGCCGGATTGGCTGCGCCGCTTCGAGAAGGTGCATGCGCAGGCGGCGCGGTCGCTGCCGAGGCCGGAGATGGACGCGAGGCGGCGCTGGCGCGAGCTGGACTCTTCAATGAGCTCGGATGCCCTGCTGATGAATGTCTTCTGCACGCCGGGCGTGGCGGAATCGGCGGCGGTGCGGGGACTGCTGGGCGTGGATGAGCGCGCGGAACCGGAGTTTGGATGGAAGGCTCGGGTTCCGCTGGCCGGCGGACGCGCGAGAGCCGACCGCACCGAGGTGGATATGCGCCTGGGCTCGCTGCTGGTAGAGGCGAAGCTGACGGAGACGGATTTTCAGTCGCGCTCCGCGGCAGCGGTGGAGGCGTACCGGGACTTTGACGAGGTTTTTGAGGCCGAGCGGCTGCCGAGGGCGGAGATTGCGGTATCGCGATGGCTGCGGTCGAGCGAGTTTCCGGAGAATGCCTCGCAGGCGCAGGAGAGCGAGGTCGCAGACCCCGGGCTTTTCGCGGCTATCGATGCGAGATTTCGGCCGCGGGGCGAGGAGGGATACGCAGGCTATCAACTGATCCGGAACGTGCTGGCAGCGCGGGCGACGGACAGCAGCTTCTGCGTGCTCCACGATGCGCGGCGTCCGGATTTGCGCGAGGCGTGGTTTGCGGTGATGGCCGCGGTAAAGGACGCCGCACTGCGGGTGCGGTTGAAGACGCTGACATGGCAGGAACTGGCCGCGGCGCTTCCCGATGCGCTCAAAGAGTTTCTCGAGGTGAAGTACGGCATTGTGCCGCCGGGAAAGACGGCCGCGGCGGTTGAAGATCCGGAAGCGGGCCAGGCGGTATCACCGGCTCCGTGATACTTTCAGTGCGGCTACCGCGGCCTCGCTGCCGGGAGCGGTTGCGGAAAGTGCGGCGCACGCGATCGAGACCGGCGGCGAATGGGCTAGAGGCCGAGGATCTTGCGGTTCCGGCCGGCATCTGTGCCCCCGGCGGCGAAGTCGTCGAAGGCGCGATCGGTGACCGGAAGGATGTGCTCGCGCACGAACTTTGCGCCTTCAGCGGCTCCGGCCTCGGGATGCTTGATGCAGCACTCCCACTCGACCACGGCCCATCCCGGATAGCCGTACTGCGCCAGCTTGGAAAAGACCTGACGGAAGTCGATCTGGCCGTCGCCGAGCGAACGGAAGCGTCCGGGGCGGTCGATCCAGTCCTGGTAGCCGCCATAGACGCCGGCGCGGCCATTGGGCCGGAACTCCGCGTCTTTAACGTGAAAGGCGCGAATGCGCTGGTGATAAAGATCGAGGAAGGCGAGGTAGTCCATCTGCTGCAGGACCATGTGGCTGGGGTCGTAGAGGATGCAGGCGCGGGGATGATCGCCGACGGCGGCAAGAAAGCGCTCGAAGGTGACGCCATCGTGGAGATCTTCGCCGGGATGAAGCTCGAAGCAGAGATCGACGCCGGCTTCGTCGAAGGCGTGAAGGATGGGCAGCCAGCGGGCGGCAAGCTCCTGGAAAGCCTCGTGAATCAGCCCGGCGGGCCGCTGCGGCCAGGGATAGAAGAACGGCCAGGCCAGGGCGCCGGAGAAGGTAGCGTGGGCGGCGAGCCCCAGGTTGCGGCTTGCCCTGGCGGCATAACGCAACTGATGAACGGCCCACGCGGTTCTGGCGGCGGGGCTGGCGGCCAGCCGGGGCGGGGCAAAGCCATCGAGCAGGGTGTCAAAGGCAGGATGGCTGGCGACGAGCTGGCCCTGAAGATGGGTGGAGAGCTCCGTGATGGCAAGGCCGGCCTGGGCCGCGACGCCCCTGACCTCGTCACAGTAGGTCTGGCTCTCGGCGGCACGTTCGAGATCGAACAGGCGGCGATCCCAGCTTGGAATCTGAATGCCGGCGTAGCCATGGCCGGCAGCCCACTGCGCCATGCCCGCAAGAGAGTTATAGGGTGGGTGGTCGGCGGCAAACTGGGCAAGGAAGATTGCAGGCCCCTGGATGGTTTTCATCTGACTCCTCCGGCAGAATCTATTGGGAAAGACAAGATTGGGAAAGACAAGGGGGATTGGGTCGGGCATGGAATGGCGCGGCAGGGCCAAGCCGATGCACGGGAATCAAAACTGCACCCAGGCCGCGTTACGGCTGCTCTCAATAACGCGCTCGATGAAGCGCATGCCGCGCACGCCGGCCTCGATTCCGGGCAGAGTGGACGGCATCGGAGCTCCACTTCCCTGCTTCCAGGCCGCGAGCGCGCCGGCGAACTCGCGATAGAGAACGGCGAAGGCCTCAAGATATCCTTCGGGATGGCCGGCGGGGACGCGCGCCACGGCGAGGGCGTCGCCGCTCAGATAATTCATGGCGGCATGATGAATCTCTTCGGGCCGGTCGATCCATTTGACGATCAGGCGGTTCGGGTCCTGCTGGCGCCAGGCGAGCGAGCCTTTTTCTCCATAGATGCGCAGATGCATTTCGTTCATCTCGCCGGCGGCAATTTGCGAGCATGCCAGGGTGCCTTCAGCGCCGTTGCTCAAGCGCAGGAAGGCGCTGCAGTCATCGTCGAGGCGGCGGCCGGGAACCACGGTGCGCAAGCTGGCGTTGAGAGCCGTGACCTGGAGACCG
>JAKCDN010000149.1 GCA_021841795.1 Acidobacteriota bacterium
GAACCGTCCAACGGAGCACGTTGTGCTGCGCGACTCGACGATCCGCAGGGGCGCGGCAGCCGTGACGATCGGGAGTGAGACGTCGGGCGGATTCAGAGACATTGAGGCCTACAACCTGACGGCGCTAGAGGGCGTACCCTCAGGCGTGCTGTTCAAGAGCGCACATGTGCGGGGCGGGTTTGCCGAGGACATCCGGATTCACGATTTGACGCTGAAGGGAGTGGCAATTCCGATTCACATCACGATGAATTGGAACCCGAGCTACAGTTACGCGAAGATTCCGGAAGGGATGACGGATGTGCCGTCGTACTACAAGGTGCTGGCGACACCGGTGCCGGAGGCGCAGGGACTGCCGCACTTTCGCGATGTGCACATTTGGAATGTAAAAGCGACTGGTGCGCGGCAGGCGTTCAACGTGAGCGCGTATCCGGCGGCGCCGCTGCTGGACTTCCGGCTGGATCATCTGGACATTGAGGCGCAGACTGCGGGGACGATTGCAGATGCCAGGGATTGGAAGATGGAAGACAACAAGATCGTGACGTCGGATGGGAGCCAGGTGAAATTTGTGGGCGCAGCCGGGGCAGAGACGAAGAAAGCGCCGCAGCAGGAACAGTAAGCGCGGGAAGCGCGAGACATAGGCGATGGAAAGGAGGGCTGCGGAGCGGGCAATGACGGCAGAAAAGAATGGCGTGGTGCGGAAGACCTTCACTGCGGTGCTGGAGCCGGATCGTACGCCGCTGCGGTGGGTGGTGGCGCGGGTGCCGTTTGACGTGGCGAAGGTGTGGCCGCTGCGCAAGGGGCGCCGGGTGCGTGGAGAGATGGAGGGATTTGCATTCCGGACAACGCTTTTTCCCGACACGAGGCGCGGCGGCCATGTGCTGCTGGTGAATAAGAAAATGCAGGCCGGCGCGGGCGTGCGCAAGGGAGATAGGACGCGGTTCTGGCTGGAGCCGGACCTGGAGGAGCGCGCAATCCTGCTGCCTGTGGAGCTGAAGCGCGAACTTGACAGCGAGCGCGCGCTGCGGAAGTGGTTCGACGCACTGAACGAATCGACGCGCCGCGAAATTGGCAAGTGGACTGATGAAGCAAAAGGCGCGGAGAGCCGAAAGAAGCGCGCGGCGAAGATGGCGGAACGGCTGATGCAGGCAATGGAAGGAGAGCGGGAGACGCCCTCGGTGCTGAGAGCGATTTTTCAGCGGCTGCCGCGCGCGCGGTCGGCCTGGTCTGCGCTGACGCCGGTGCAGCGGCGGAATCATCTGCTGGGAATTTTCTATTACGAGGCGGCAGAGGCACGGGAGCGGCGGGCGATGAAAGCGATTGAGGATGCGGTAGAAAAGCTGGGACGCAAGAGCCGGAGCGCAGGCAGCCAAGAGGCCTGAGGGCTCTGACCGCGAAGGCCCGGACCGGGAAAAGACAGAGCGGCTCCAGAACCGGCTTGAGTAAAACTGCCTACGTCGCGTATGCCGATGAAAAAAAGTTTGAAGGGTTTGCAGATAATTTCTGCAGTTCGCGGTAGGATCGATTTTGTTGATGGAATTCAGGTGGTTCGATGCCGTTGCATGAGAGCTGAGATCGCGACGAAGAGCTAGCGGCAAAGAACGTGATGATGAGCGGAAGGCATGGCCCGGGGGCCATGCCTTTTGTGTTTTGTGGCAAAAAAGGAAGGTGCGCGTGAGGGTAGGGGAGCAATTGCGGGAGATATGGCGGCAGGCGCGCCGCGGCGGCGGTGAAGGCCGTGGCGAAGAGGCTCGGGCTGCTGAGATGGCAGCCGCGGCTGAGGCGGAACGCAAGACATTGGCATTGCCCGCGATTCTGAGCCCGGTGCAGTTCCAGTGGAGGCATTTGCCAAAGCCGACACCCATGAATCTGCGGCGGTTTGCAGAGACGCCTGTGGTGCGGCGCGCGATCAATGTCATCAAGGACCGGATTGCGGCGATGGACTGGCAGGTGCGTTTGCGGCGCGGCGTGGAGCCGAGAGAGGTGGCGTTCCTGCAGAGGAAGCTGCGGGCGCTGCGGCGCATGCTCGAAGAGCCGAACCCGACGGACAGCTTCAGGACGCTGATGGAGCAGGCGATTGAAGACGCCCTGACGGGTGGATTCGGAGCCATTGAGATGGAGCCCACGAGCGATCCGGAACAGCCGGCGATGTTGTGGCCGGTTGACGGCGCGTCAATCCGCATCAATGCAAAGTGGGATGGCCAGGAGGATGTGCCCCGGTACGCGCAGGCGATGCCGGGACAACTGGAGTCGAGCGCGGTGGAGTTGCTGGACAGGCAGTTGATGTACATCCGGATGAACCCGAGAAGTTTTACGCCGTTCGGGCTTGGCCCGCTGGAGGTGGCGTTCGAGACGGTGAATCAGTTTCTGAGTGCGCACCGGTTCGCCGGCAAGCTGGCAGCAAATTCCGTGGCGCAATATGCACTGTGGCTGAACGAGGCGACGCCGGCGCAGCACGACCGGCTGATCCGCTGGTGGCAGGACGAGATCGAGGGCACAGGGCGTGTGCCGCTGCTCTCGACAGAGCAGAAGCCTGAGGTGCTGCGCTTTGCGCAAGGAACGGACGCAGACCTGCGGCTGGCCTGGCAGGAATTTCTGATTCGGATGGTGGCGAACGCGTTTGGATTGCCTCCGTTGATGCTGGGGCTTGAGGCGGATGTGAATCAATCGACGGCTTCTGAGATGGCGGATGAGGCCTTTCGCGGAGCCATTTCTCCGCTGGCGCTACTGCTGGCGCAGCACATTACGCGGGATCTGTTTGCCAAGTGCATCGGCTGGCGGGAGTTTGAGTTTGTGTTTAACGAACTGAGCGCCCGGGATGAGACGACGGAGCTGGCCGTGCAGGTGCAGTTGCTGCAGGCAGGCGTGCTGACGGTGAATGAGGTGCGGGCCATGCGGGGGCTGGCGCCGATGGAGACAGGGCCCGGGAAGCAAGGATCAGGGGGCAGTTGATGGCCGAAGCCTGATCCCAGATCTCAGAAACCTGAACCCTAGCGAGTGGAGCGAGCAGATGCGACTGGAAGCGATGGCGGTGGAGTTTCCTCATGTGGACAAGCATCCGAACCGGGTGCCCTTTGAGGGAGTGTTGACGGTGGTGAATGCGGCCAGCGACAAGGCGCCGGCCGGCGCGCGCGGGCACCGCGTAATGCTGACGCGCGAGGCGGCAGAAAAGGCGCTGCCCTCGCTGCTGGGTATGGCGGTGGATTACCGGCCGGGATGGGATGGGCACGATGCGCAGCGTAAGATCGGGCTGCTGACCGAGGCGAATGTGGTGGGACAGCGGCTGGTGGTGCGCGGATATCTGTACGCGCGCGATTTTCCAGAGGTGACGGCGGCGATAGTGGCCCATGCGCCAGAGGCGATGGGCATGAGCTACGAACTGGCAGACGCGCGGGTTGAGGACATGCGCGCCGAGGTGTGGAAGCTGACACGCGTGACCTTTACCGGGGCGGCGATTCTGCTGCGCGACAAGGCCGCGTACCGGGCCACAAGCTTCCGGATGGCGAGTTAGCGGAAGGCAGCGTGATTAGCGGGGTCGGCGAAACCGGCGGAGTTAGAACGACGGCGCATCAGCCGGCTATCGAGTTAGCGAGTTAGTAAGTGGGCAAAGAGGCTCCGCGAAGCGGGCCTTTTTTGTTTGCGGTTGAGGTACGAACCATAAAGCAGATTGCAGGGTTAGCGGACGTTTGCTTTGCGGGCGGGACGACCTGCGCGCAAGGCAACGGATCATTGACCACTGGAGAAAGGAAGGACATGGAAAGCGACGAGAAGAACATCATCGAGCGGCTGGAAGCCGCGGCCACACAGCTTGAGAGGACGCTGAGCCGGCTGGAAGAACGCCAGGGCGCACTGTCGGGTGAAGTGGAGAGGATCTCGGCCACGGTGGAGCAGAGCCGCCGAGAGACGGATCTGGCTGAGAGGCTGACCGCAGCGGAACGGGAGCTGGCGGAGTTGAAGGCCGCATCGGCAACGAATGCGGTGAGCCCTCTGCGGCGGACCGTTCCGGCTTCCACGGTGGAGATGCTGGCCAAGCACGGCATCGGCGAAGGTCCGGTGGACGTGCGCACGCTGGATACGGCGCTGTCGGGACTGAGCCTTGAACAGCGTATCGCGGTGAAGACGCAGCTTCTGCGGGCAGGCGCGATTTCGTAGGGCGGTTGTCAGTTGTCAGTGTCCGGTGGTCGGTTGTTTGCGGCCACGCGCCTGACCGCTGATCGATATTCACTGATCACTGACTATGGATCACTGATCACTCAAGCAACGGCCCCACGGAGGGGCGGAGAGAGCTATGAACGCAACCTTTGCAGACATTCACGCGGCAGCGGATTACATTGGGCCGGGCGCGGTCGAAGTGCCGCTGTATCAGACGGAGATCTTCGACATCTGCCGGCGCTCGAGCCCGTTTGGGCAGCGCATCAAGCAGGTGCCGGCAACGGGGCATCCGTCGCGGTTCTTTGAAGAGACCGCGATTCCGAATCCAGGCACGGCGGGTTTTGTGAATCCGCGCAGCATCAGCCCGACCGTGGTCAGTCCGACGCGCGTGGAGTTGAGCGTGCCGCTGAAGGCGATCGTGTCGCAGATCAACTACAACCTCTTCGACATCGAACTCGGCGACCAGCAGAAGCAGTTTGCCTATCTGCAGGCCAAGGATCTGGTGGACACGGTGAGTGGCGTGATGGTGGCGCACGACGTGGCCCTATGGCAGGGCAACGACACCAGCCTGAGCGCGCCGACAACCACTCAATACATGGGCTGCACGGCGCAGATTGCGGCCGGAGGCAACTCCGTGACCGTGACCACGTCGATGAAGATCGTGGACACGATCAAGACCACCGTGGCGCAGATGGTAGCCAATACCGGATATCATGTGCGGCCCACCGCGATCTACGCGAACCCGGTGCTGCTCGATCTGATCGACCAGGAGTTGAAGAGTGAGTACAACGTGGTTCTGAACACTGACCAGATTACCGGCGGGTTCCGCGTAAAGATGCTGTCAACCCAGGCGGGCGATCTGCCGCTGATTCCGGACTGGAGCCTTCCTTACACGGGCACGCCAGGTTCGGGCACCGCGGTGTTGCCGGCCTATATCGTCACTGAGGATCTGATCGAGTACCACTGGCTGGGCGATCCGGCTCCACGGCTCTTCCAGCTTGGTCTGCCCAACTCGCTGACTTACCAGTACGTGGCGGTGAAGTTCGGCGCGCCGGTGGTGAAGGGCGCGAATTTTGCGCACTATCAGGTGCTGGTGGATCGGTAGAAGATAACCGGGATCAGGTGTCGGGAGCATGCGCCGGAGATCGCACGCGGTTTGCTCGCGTGCGGCAAAACCAGCGCATGCATCCGGCGCCTGAGCGCCCAGGAGATGGTTATGGCATATCTGGAGCCAGCGGATTACCCGAATTACGGATTGCCGGCTGGGACTACGGCGGATTGGATCACGGCTGCCACGGCGTTGATCAACAGCTATTGCAGACGGCCGGATCTGAATGTGATTCAGTATGTCGAGCGCCTGCGGGTAACCGCCGGAGCGCAGACGGTGCTCTTGAGCTATCTGCCGCTGATGCCTCTGGCGCCGGCCACTTCGCCGCTGTTGGCGATCGAGGGCCGGTATACCCGGCCGCGACGCGGTGAGATCCTGCTCGAACCGATGAACGAGATTGTGTGGGCGTTCTCGCTGCCGGGGCAATGGACATCGATCGATCCGTCGCTTGTGGATTTCGATCCTGCGACCGGCGAGGTGACGCTGCCGTGGAACGTCCTGGGGCTGCCTTACAACGAGGTGCAGGTGACGTACACGGCAGGATTGGCCGCGATTGGCGACGACGTGAAATCAGCGTGCGCGCAGATTGTGCGCAATGCGCAGGCTACACCGGCGCTGAATGCCAGCATGAGCCGTGTCGACACGCTGTGGACCAAGTACTTTTCCAGTTCATTGATCGACGAGACGGTGCAGGCGTGGCTGAGGCCATACGTTGCGAACCGGCTGGGGTGAAGATCGGGTGTCAGGTTTCAGCAGTCAGGGATCGGGACGCGAGCGCGATGAGCTGACTTTCGTCTGCGACCTGATACCTGCATCAGGCCAGCAGCCATTGGAGATGGAGGCAAGTTATGAGCGATACGGCGCCGCGCAATCCGAGAGGAGCGCCGCAGATGCTGGCCGACGCATTGCTGCGCAACGCGGCCGGGGCCACGGCGCTTTTCCGCGTGACCGGCGTGAGCACGGATACCGGCATGGCGGAAGTAGGACTGATAGCGACTGCGTTTGCAGAGGTGCCTGTAAGCCCGGCATTGATGCGCAGGCTGCAGCCGGGCTGGCAGGCGGATGGGCAGCCGAAGTGGGAGCTGCTGGTTTCAGCGACCGCCGTGGAGCAGCAGGTGAACGCGCTCGACCTGGCATCCGCGCAATCGCTGTTTTCAATGACGCTGGCCGTGACCGTGGCCGGCCAGGACTATCTGATCGAATCCATTTCTTCGAATGAGGCCTTCGGACAGGTGTATCTCTACCGCCTGCTCTTGCGCGAAGCGCGACCGCAGGCGGTTTGAGATCCGGGGCCGACGGAGCAGGGACGAAAGCAAACAGGGTCACCGCGATGGTTGCAGTTCGCATGCGCACAAAGCAGCGGCCGGCATTCAACTGAAAGGAACCCGGAAAGGCCATGGGAAAGAAAGGGGCGGCGCATCGGAGGCTTACCGATATCTGCCCCTGTTCCCGGTTTATATATGCAGAACGCAAAAGATTCGTTTTACATGACGCTGCGCGCGCGCCTGACAGTTATCAATCCCGAGCGAACGATCCTGCTGCGCGGCGCGATGCGGCCGGGAATACTGGTGGAAGAGGCCGAAGCGCCGTTCGGGCAGCTTCCGAACGACGTATTTGTGCTGCGCTGGTCGGGTTTGGCGGCGGATCTGAACCTGGCGTCGACGATGGCCGCGGAGCAGTGTGAGATCGTCTATCAGACCTGCGGAACGCAAAGCTTCGGCGGACTGGACCGAGGGCGCGCACTCAGCGCGATGGATGAAGAACTGATGGCCATGTTGCAGCCGTTCTCGACGCCGAAGCTTGATTACACGGCGATGCCGCCGGCGGCAATGCTGACCCAGGTGTTTTGGGATGAGCCCGTGTTTGGTCCTGCGACCGCGAATCGCGATCGGTTGAGCCGCGGTGCAAGCTTGATGGTGTACAGCTACCAGGAGCCGGGCGAGTAAGGCTTCGCCGGCGGTCTGGGGCGGATCTTGGATTGCCTGCGCTGAGGATTATCGACACCTGAAACCTTGCACCTGAACCCCGAGAGGATTTCGCAATGACAGCAACATGGTTTTCCGCTCCGGCGCCCGTAGCGCG
>JAKCDN010000150.1 GCA_021841795.1 Acidobacteriota bacterium
ACTGCGCGGTGATGAAGCCTCCGTTGTGGGGCGTCGAATGGATCTCGCAGTTCTCAAATACCGCCTTGGAATCGCCGAAGATAAAGTCGACATTGCCTTCAACGTAACAGTCGGAGAAGTATTGCCTGGTGGCAACGCAGTTCTGCCGGTCGGGGCCGCAGCGCGTGCCCAGGTAAACCGTGTCCTGATTGCCGAGCAGGCGCACGTTATGGAAGACGGCGCGATCGCCGGTGACAAAAATTGCCAATGCCTGCGAGCCGGCCGGCAGTTGGGGATGGGTTTTATTGAAGTCGTTGGCGAAGGTAATGTTCTCGACAAAGAAATTGTCCGCCGTTACATTCACGGTTGCGGAATGGAAGGTGCCCCCATTTTCACCCGCGTTGCGGTCGTTGACGACAACGGTTTTGGCGGGGTCGGGATTGGCGCTGAGAATTGTGACGTTGGGCTTATCGATGGTCAGCACCTCGCGATAGACGCCAGGCGAAACCGACAGAACGGCGCCGCCCGTCCGGGGAACCATATCGAGAGCGCGCTGGATCGAATAGTAGTCGCCCGTTCCGTCGGCGGCGACGTAGTAGGTTTTGTCCTCGGGCGGAACTTTGCCGGCCATCTCCGGAGCGGCCTTTGGATCGTCGGGGAAGGGCACAAAACGCGCATCGCAGTCGAGCGGCTGCCCGGGGGCCGCATCGGGAGCGTTGACATCGGTCACGCCCTTGCCCTTCGGCTCCAGATTGCCCAGGCGCGGCCCCAGCGTGATGAGCGCATCCTGATCGTAAAAGAGCGCATCCTGCTGATGATCGGCAAATACGTTGTCCAGCCTGATCTCCAGCTTGTGATCGGGCTCCGAGTCGAGCCCGTAGAATGTGTAGGCGCCCGGGGTCAGGACGTGCACATTTTCGAGCGTGATGTCTTTGTAAATCGGCAGCCGATCGCCGGTAAAGGTGGTGTAATGGGGCGTAAACACCAGGGGATTGGGCACGTTGCGGATGCACACGTTGCGATACACCACCTGCTGCACCAGGCCGCCGCGGCTCGGGTCGGACTTGATGCGCAGTCCGTTGTCGGCGCCGTCAATGGTCAGATCGTCCACCAGAAGATGATCGACGCCGCCGAATGTCCCGCTGCCGATGGACATGCCGTGCCCGGTATAAAAGTGATCGTGCAGAACCGACATGTTGGAGACGCTGCCTGCGCCGCTCGGCTTCAGACATACATCGTCATCGCCGGTGTGAATGTAGCTGTAGGCAATGGTGATGTTTTTTGACGACCCGGGATCGATTCCATCCGTATTGCGCGCCGTCTTCGGCGTCATGATCCTGACGCCCCAGGCGGTGAAGCCGTCGGTCTGATTCACCGAGACGTGGAAGCCGGGAGAGTTTCGCAGCGTGATCTTGTAGAGGACGAATCCGTCCACATGGCGCAGCGCGATCATTGAAGGCACGCTCTGCTGCTCATCCTTCACCTTGGCTTCATGGGCAAGATCCCACCAGGTCACGTTCTGCCCCAGCAGCATTGCGCCGCCGCGCGCATCGATTGAGCCCTCGCCCATGATGGCGGAGTTTTTGGCGCCGTCAGCGGAGATCAGCGGCTTGCAGCCGCCGCGGTGCGTGGAGACGATCCCGCAACTGCCGGACATCTGGTCATACACGCGAGGGTCGCGCGAGGCCACGAGCGCCGTGTTCTTATCGACGACAAGCGCAACACCGGGCCGGAGCGTCAAGGGACCGGTGAGGAAGACATCCTTCCTGCCATGCGCGCGCAAGACCACGGCACGGCCCTGGGTGCAGCGGTCCATGGCATCCTGAATGCGCGCGGTGGAGAGCTTCTGCTCATCGGCCGGCGCGATCAGGCCATTTCTGGAGGCAATATCGGCCTCAAGGGTGACGCACGCCTCGGGTATTTTGGGCTCGGCGACGTTCCGCGTGTCCTGCGCCGCAAGCGGAACCAGGGCGCCCAGAAAAAGCAAAGTGGAAACAAAGTGGAAAATACGCATCATGCTCTCCAGTCAGCGCGGGCCGCAACGGCAGGCCAGGCCGACACAATCATCCCGGTGGACTGACCACTGCGGACCCTTCAATGTACGGAGCAGAGTGGTGTGCCGTCAAGTCTTCAGGCGGATGAAGCGGACGGGAGGCGAATCTGCGTAACGCATTGCGGCAGCGCGATTGCTGGTCAGACCTTTGCGCGATAGAATCGTAGAGGCTTCCGCCAGCCTGCGGGACAATGAACTCTGCCGGATGGGCACTTCCCGGCACGAGAATTTCATTGTTCTGTGAACCGAGGTCTGCGCAACTGCCAATTTCAGAGTTGGAGCGATTGCATGAAACTGCTCTCCAGAGTATTGCTGTCTGCGGCGTTACCGGTTTCATGCGCAGTTTGCGCGCAGCAGCCGCAGGCGAGCACGGCCGCGCCGCCGGCCAAGGTGCGGATTGCCCTGATCGGCGACTCCACACAAACCAGGAGTGCCGGCTACGGATTGGGGTTCTGCGCCAACCTGACCGGCGCTGCGCTTTGCATCGACGATGCCAAGGGCGGCGCCAGCACCAAGACCTATTACAACGAGGGCTACTGGGAAAAAGCGCTTTCCGACAAGCCGGATTACATGCTCATTCAGTTCGGCCACAACGACGAGAAGTCGGCACAGCACCTCCCGCGCGAAACCGACCTCGGCACGGAATACCCTGCGAATCTCAAGCGCTATGTGGAAGAGGCTCGCGCGCACGGCATCGTTCCCATTCTCGTAACTCCGTTAACGCGGCGCTACTACGGCAGCGACGGCAAGATTCACTCTGATTTGCTGGCTCACGCGGAGGCGATGAAGAAAGTTGCGGCCGAGGAACACACGCCGCTGATCGACTTGCAGGCCGGCAGCATTGCCTATCTCGACACGCTGACCGAGACTCAGGCTGAAGCGCTCGGCATCACCAAGAAGGATGCCGCAGGCAACACCATTCCCGACAAGACCCATTTGAATGCAGCGGGCTCTTACGTCTTCGGACGCATGGTGGCCGTCGATATGGGCAAGGCCGTTCCCGCACTGGCGCAATATGTCCGGCCCGAGGCCGCGGCGCTGCCGCCGAGCCTGCAGCGCACGGTCGCGATTCTGCATGGAGCGCCGGTGAAAATCGTCCTTGCCGGCGACTCGACCGTGAACAACGGCGGCGGCTGGGGTCCGGGTTTCTGCGCCGACCTGACGCCGAATGTCGACTGCATCAACCTGGCGCGCAACGGACGCAGCTCGAAGAGCTACTACGACGAAGGGGTTTGGAACGACGTGCTTGCGCAACACGCCGACTATATCCTGATCCAGTTTGGACACAACGATCAGCCCGGCAAAGGACCGGCGCGCGAGACGGACCCGGATACGACCTATGCCGCCAACATGCGCCGCTACATCGAGCAGGCGCGCAGCGAGGGCGCGCGTCCCGTCATCGTCACCTCACTCTCGCGCCGCAACTATAAAGATGGCGTGCTGGTTGAGGATCTGACGGCTTACGCGCGCGCGGCAAAGCGGGTTGCCGAAGAAGAAGATGTGCCTGTCATCGATTTGAACGCCCGGAGTACGCGCCTGTTGAAGACGATGACCCAGGCACAGGCAGATGAGTTCGACGCGGTGGGCCATCCTGACGCGGCGGGCGTGAAACTGGATCGCACGCATCTCAACCCACGAGGCTCCCAGGTATTTGGGCGAATGGTTGCCGACGATCTGGCGCGAGTGTGCCCGGAATTGGGGCCGGACGTGAAAGGACAGCCCGCGCCGCAACCTTCTCCCGCGGCCACAGCCGCGAAATAACCGCCCTTCCTCTTTACTCGACCGTTACGCTCTTCGCCAGATTCCGCGGCTGATCGACGTCGCAGCCCCGGCGGATTGCGATGTAATACGCCAGCAGTTGCAGGGGAACGATCTCGATCAGCGGCACAAGCATCTCCGGCGCGGGGGGAATGTGAATGACGTGTTCGACAAGTTCGCCGATGGTACTGTCGCCCTGGGTGGCAACGGCAATCACACGGCCGCTGCGCGCCGTGACCTCCTGAACATTTGAGAGCGTCTTCTCATAACGCAGCTTCGATGCCGGGTCGGCCGCGTCTCGGGTGGCCAGCACAACCACCGGCAAAGTCTCATCGATCAGCGCGTTGGGCCCGTGCTTCATCTCGCCGGCGGGATAGCCCTCGGCGTGAATGTAGGAGATTTCTTTCAGCTTCAACGCTCCTTCGAGCGCGATCGGGAAGTGAATTCCGCGGCCAAGATACAGAAAGTCGCGGGCGTTGGCAAATTCCCTGGCGAGCTGTTCGCATTGCGCGGAAGTCGAGCGCAAAACCTCATCGATCTTTGCCGGCAGGCGGCTGAGCTCTTCGATGTAGGCCACCGATTGCTCTTTGTCGAGGCGGCCGCGAAGCTGGCCCAGTTTCATGGCCAGCAGGAACAGCGCCGTCAGTTGCGACGTGAATGCCTTCGTGGAGGCCACGCCAATCTCCGGTCCCGCATGCGTATAGATTGCGCCGTGGGCTTCCCGCGCGACCATGGCCCCGACCACATTGCAAATCGCCACGGTCTTCGAGCCCAGCATCTTCATCTCGCGCTGCGCCGCAAGCGTGTCCGCGGTTTCGCCGGATTGGGTGATGAGGAGGCCAAGCGCGTTGCGGTCGGGAATGGGATTGCGGTACCGATACTCGCTCGCATAGTCCACATCGACGGGGAGACGCGCCAGGCGCTCGATGATATATTTGCCGGTCAGTGCGGCGTGCCAACTGGTGCCGCATGCGGCAATGTTGATGCTGGAGGCCGAGGCAAGCTCTTCGTCGGGGATCTCCATCTCGCCAAGAAAGATCTTGCCTGAATCGAGCGAGACACGTCCCATGGTCGTGTCGGTCACGGCGCGCGGCTGCTCCCAGATTTCCTTGAGCATGAAGTGCTTGTAGCCGCCCTTTTCCGCCTGGATGGGATCCCACTGCACGCGGGTCAATTCGCGCCGTACCGGCTGGCCGTCAAAGTCTGTGAGGGTCACGCCGGCCGGCGTAAGGATTGCCATATCGCCGTCGGCCAGGAAATAAATATTGCGCGTATGATGCAGGATGCCGGGAACGTCACTGGCGACAAAAGCCTCGCCCTCGCCAACGCCGATAATGACAGGCGGGCCCAGGCGGGCGACAACAATCTTGTCAGGCTCCGCCGCGCTTAAAACGCCCAAGGCATACGCGCCCGTCAGCCGCTTGACCGCATGACGCACCGCATCCTCAAGCACGAGGGGCCGGCCGGCAGCGTCTGCATCTTTCTGCACCTGTTCGATGAGGTGGGCAATCACTTCGGTATCTGTTTCGGTAACGAATTGATGGCCGAGCGCGGCAAGCTCGCGCTTCAGCTCCAGATAATTCTCCACGATGCCGTTGTGCACGACGACGATGCGCCCGGTGCAGTCACGATGCGGATGCGCATTTTCTTCCGTCGGCCGGCCGTGCGTGGCCCAGCGCGTGTGTCCAATGCCAAAGGTTCCCTCGGGGGGATGCTCGCGCAGCACAGCTTCCAGGTTCCCCAGCTTTCCCGGAGCGCGCCACACTTCCAGCTTTTCGCTGCCGGGCCTGCCAAGGGCAATGCCCGCTGAGTCATAGCCTCGGTATTCGAGACGCCGCAGTCCCTCGACGATGACAGGGACCACCTTTTTGGGTCCAACGTAACCTACAATTCCGCACATAACAGGATTTTAAGCGACGTTGGCCATATTCTCTCCACGGTGCAAGAAAGCCGCGAAACCGGCGGCCAGCGAATGCGGGATGCATGCAACACGGCGGGATGGGAAGAAGGTTTGCGGCACGAGGCCGCGGCGCCATCCAATCTCCTCTGCCTCGCGGCAGACAGAGGAGACAAACTGAAGCGCCGGGTTGCGCGCCGATTATTGAACGGGAACGTGAATGACCGTCACGCTCTCGCGCGGCAGGGTGATGGAAAGAGAGGCATTTCCGGGCTTTGGCAGTGAGCCCGGCACCGGAACGACCTGCAGCGGTTCCACCTCGTTGTTCTGCTCGTACCGGTTGGGAGCGCTGATCTGCTCCACCCTCGATGCCGCGGTCGGATGCAGGCTGCCGAGATCGAAGTGAACCGGCAGATCCTGGCTCACACTGCGGTTGACGCATAGTAGAGTGAGCGTTTTGCCGTCGGCACTGCGCGTTGCCACTACATCGACATAAGGGATGTCTGCAAGGTCGCTAAGCGGCCGGTCACCACCCTTTACGTTGTAGCTTCCCGAGTCGCTGCTCACCGGAAGGATGGTATCGCCTTTGACCGCGGTATACATTCTGAAGACGTAGTAGGCTGGAGCCGCAAATACCTGCTCGCGCCGCTTCCAGATGCCGGCGAACTCCATGATGCCGGTCATGTCGGTAATTTTCACCTCCGAAGAGTGACGCAGAACTGTATTCAGAAAGCCGGCTGCCATCACGGCGCCGCCTTCGTTCATCCAGCTCGGACTTTCGTCAGTGAAGTTCCGCTCGCCGAAACCCTTACTGTTGAACAACCACTCCGTCACCGCGAAATGCACCTTGCCTTTCAGGTCAGGATGCTCGTCAACTTGCGCCTGCACCTTGTCAAAGTAAGGACCAACCGCGTAAGGCAGCGCATAGGCCGCGGCGGCGGTGAAATCAGGTGTCGCCTCAGGAAGCTCCGGGTGATTGGTTCCCAGAATGAAATGCATCGAGAGATCGTCGAAGGTGCCGGGAGGGTTATTGAGCTGCGCGGCATTCCAACGGCCGTCCGTCATGGGTCCCAGGCCGGTGGCGATGATTTGCGCGTCAGGAGCCACCGCGCGAACGGCTTTGCTGAATGCGAGGGTGGCCGGCGCAATCTCGTCCAGCGTCTTGTAGCCGACCTGCCAATGGCCGTAGAGCTCATTGCCCAGCTCGTAGATGATGTTTTCATGGGTGCGCTGCCGGATATATTGCACCCAGGCGGCTGCTTCTTCCGGCGTTCCGCTCCCCATGTTCAAATCGAACTGCGGAGTCGCGCCGATGAGATGGCAGAACTGAAGAAATTCGTCGGTACCCAGCTTGTTATACTCCGGGATTCCCCAGGCAATGTTCTCCATGGTCACACGTTTGTCTTCAGGGCCGATTCCGTCTTGCCAGTGATAGTAACTGCTGAAGTTGCCACCCAGCCGGAGTTCAGTGACATGCATCGCCTTCGCCATGCTGACTTCATCGGGATCGAAGATGCCGATGGCGTCTTCCGGCATCAGCGAAATCTCATCAACGTCTGCGCGCCCAAGGCCTTCAACCGCGATACCGAAATCCACCGGCTGCAACCG
>JAKCDN010000151.1 GCA_021841795.1 Acidobacteriota bacterium
GGCGATTACATCCGTTCGGTGAGTCGCCACTTTGGCACGGACCATACGGAGCTGGATCTGAACGACGGAGCCAACCTTGCCGATGTGATCGCTGAGTTTCCGTACTACTCCGATGAGCCGAGCGCGGACGCAGGCGCAGTGCCGGTGTGGTATCTGGCGGCGATGAGCCGGCGGCAGGTGACGGTGGCGCTGAGCGGCGAGGGCGCGGACGAGCTGTTCGGCGGCTATCTCACGTATCAGGCGGACCGCTACTATCGCGGGTTCTCCAAGGTGCCGCAGAGTTTGTTGTCGGCGGCATTGGGAGTGGCGCGGCGCCTGCCGGCGTCGGACGAGAAGATTGGCTTCGAGTACAAGGTGAAGCGGTTTCTGCAGGGCTCGATGCTCAGCCCGGAGGCGGCGCACATCTTCTGGAACGGCACGTTTTCGGAGCAGGAAAAGCACGGCCTGTTCGCGCATGCCAATGCTGCTCCGATGCGGCAAGTGCTGAACCAGATGCGGCCCGGCAACAGTTATGAGCGGTTTCTGGATTTCGACCAGAGGTATTCGCTGCCGGACGGGCTACTCTATAAGGTAGACCGGATGAGCATGGCCCATGCGGTGGAGGTGCGCCCTCCGTTTCTGGATGAGCGGATTGTCGAGTTTGCCGCGCGGCTGCCCATGCAGTTCAAGATTTCGGGGCGTGAGAGTAAGGTGGTGCTGCGGCGGCTGATGAAGGATGTGCTCCCGCCGGAGGTTCTGCAGCGGCCGAAGATCGGCTTCGATATCCCCATTCACGACTGGTTCCGCGGCGCGCTGCGTCCTCTGCTGCTGGATACGCTGCACGAGAGGGCAGTGAATGAGAGTGGGCTGTTTCACTGGCCTGTGCTGGAGTGCCTGCTGGATCAGCACATGCAGCGGAGGACGAACTGGGGGTACCATCTATGGGGTTTGCTGACCCTGATGCTTTGGATGCGGCGGTGGAAGGTGGAAGCGCCGTCAGCGGCGCCGGACGTGACCGCCGATCCGGAAGAATCTCTGGCGGCGCTCTCGTTGCCGTGTCAGCCTGCCTCGTATTCTGCGCAAATATCGTAAGCCCGCCGCATCTGATGGACGATGTGGACGCCGTGCAGGCGCAGATTGCGCGCACGATGCTGGCGAGCGGCGACTGGGTGACGGCACGGCTGGACGGCGTGGCGTATCTCGAAAAATCGCCGCTCATCTACTGGATGATGGCTGCATCGTACCGCGTGCTGGGCGTGCGCGACTGGGCGGCGCGACTGCCGCTGGCGCTGGCCGCGGTGCTGCTTTGCTGGGTGACGTATCGCTTTGGCCGGTGGGCGATGGGCGAGCGCGCCGGCGTGTATGCAGGCGTGAGCCTGGCCACTGCAGCGGGGCTGTATCTTTTCACGCGCATTCTGATTCCCGACGCCACGCTGACGCTGACGATGACGGCGGCGCTGTGGGCGGCGATGCGGCTGCTGGAGCCCGATGAACCGCGGCGCGGCATTTGGATCGTGACGCTGGGCGCGGCGCTAGGATGCGGGCTGTTGCTGAAGGGACTGATCGCGGTGGTCTTTCCCGCTCTGGCGCTGGGCGCGTATCTGGTGGTGACTCGGCAGTTGTTCCGGTGGGAGACGTGGCGGCGGCTGGCGCCGGGCCGCGTGATGCTGACCGCGCTGGTGATTGCCGCGCCTTGGCACTGGCTGGCGATGGTGCGCAATCCGCCGCTGTTTGCGTTCTCGATGCACAGCGGGCCGGGCGAGTATCGCGGCTTCTTCTGGTTCTACTTTTTCAACGAGCACCTGCTGCGCTTTCTGAACCTGCGCTATCCGCGCGATTACAACACGGTGCCGCGGGTGCTGTTCTGGGCGCTGAATCTGGTGTGGCTGTTTCCGTGGTCGGCGTATCTGCCGGGAGCGGCGAGGCTGAGCTATTCGGCGGAGTCGCGCGCGGGGCGCGTGCGGCTGCTGGCGCTGTGCTGGATTGGCGCGGTGATGGTGTTCTTCACCTTCTCGACGACGCAGGAGTACTACTCGATGCCCATCTATCCGGCGATGGCGCTACTGATTGGTTCGGCGCTGGCGGAGGGCCGGTTTTTCCGCTGGGGCTCACGGATTCTGGTGGGCTTGTCCGCGCTGCTGGCCGTCGTGCTGGGCACGCTGCTGGCTCTGGTGGCGCGGGTGCATGTGACGGGCGAGATTGCGCAGGCGCTGGTGCAGCATCCGGAGATGTACACGCTCTCGCTGGGTCACATGGGCGACCTGACGCTGGCCGCGTTTGCGTACCTGAAGCTGCCGCTGGCTGTGGCGGTGGTGGCCTTTGCAGGGGGATGCGCGGGACTATGGCTGGCGCGGGGCAGCACGGCGAAGACGGTGGCGGTGCTGGCCGCGATGATGATTGTCTTCTTCCAGGCCGCGCGTCTGGCGCTGGTGCGCTTTGACGATTATCTGGGCTCGTATCCGCTGACGGAACGGCTGATGGAAGGCCCGCCCGGCCAGTTGATTGAGGCCGATGCGTACTATGCGTTCTCGTCGGTCTTCTTCTACACAAACCGGACGGCGCTCTTGTGGAATGGACGCAAGGACAACCTGGAGTACGGTTCGTATGCGCCGAATGCGCCGAAGGTCTTCATCGGCGACGCGGAGTTCCAGCGGCTATGGACAAGCGGCGCGCGCTACTATCTGCTGGCCTATGACACCGACCTTCTGCGCGTGGCGGAACTGACGGGCAAGGACCGCGTGCATGTAGTGGCCGAGAACAGCGGCAACAGCCTGGTGACGAATCTGCCGTAACTTCGTGCGATGATCGTGCGCGGCTATTTGCGCCTGGCGCGTTCGCGCTGGAGTTCGCGATACAACTCGCTCTTGGACTGGCCGGTTTCACGGGCGAGGCGCTTGAGGGCTTCCTTTTCGTCGAGGCCGAATTCGGACTGCAGGCTCGCGATGCGCGCGGCGATTGTTTCCTGGTTTTGGATGGGAGCGCCGGCGGAGCGGACAGGGGCTTCGACGAGCAGGACGAATTCACCACGGATGCGTTCGCGATCGGCGAGCGCGTGGCGGAGTTCGGCGACGCTGCCGCGGAGGAATTCTTCGTGGAGCTTGGTCAGTTCGCGCGCGAGGATGATGCGGAGCGCAGGTCCGAAGACGGATTCAAGATCGGCGAGGGTGTCGGCGATGCGATGCGGCGCTTCATAGAAGATGAGGGTCTGCGCGGTGTCGTGCGGTGCGGCGGCGAGGGCTTCGAGGCGCGTCCGGCGGGCGCCGGCCTTTTCCGGCAGGAAGCCGAGGAAGGTGAACTCCGCAGTGGGCAGGCCGGAGGCGATGAGCGCGGTGAGTGCGGCGTTGGCGCCGGGGATGGGGATGACGGGGACGCCGGCGGCGATGGCTTCTGCTGCGAGGAGTACGCCGGGGTCGCTGATGCCGGGCATGCCTGCGTCGGAGACGACGGCGATGGCGTTGCCGCGCTGAATCTCGGCGATGAACTCGGCGGCGCGGGCGCGCTCGTTGTGCTCATGGCAACTGACGGTGGGCGTGGCGATGCCGTAGTGGTTGAGGAGTTTCTGGGTCTGGCGCGTGTCTTCGCAGGCGATGCGGCTGGCGCGGCGGAGGACGTCGAGAGCGCGGAGGGTGATGTCGCCGAGGTTGCCGATGGGCGTGGCGACGAGATAGAGGCCGGGAGCGAGCGGGGCTGATTCTTCGCCGGACATGAGGATGCTATTCGCTGGCGTCTTCACGCTCGATGCGGCGCTGCTCGGCGAGCAGGGACATGGAGCTCATGAGGTTCTGCACGCTGACGATGCCGACGACGCGGCCGCTTTCTGTGACTGGAATGAGCGTGAGTCCATGGCCGGCGTTGAGGCGGCGGATGGTAGCGCCGAGCGTGTCCTCTGGCCGGGCGACCTGGAAGGCGCGGGACATGACGGACTGAATGTAGCCGTTGCCGTCGCTGCGAAGCGCATCGACGATGCGCTGGCGTGAGACGATGCCGACGAGCTGCGGGCCGCGCACCACGGGAAAGTCGTCCTGGAGGGAATGGATGCAGCGGGTGAGCGCGTCGGCGAGGGTGTCCGATGGGGAGAGCGTGGCGAAGTCGGTGAGCATGACTTCGCGCATGTGTACGGTATCCACGACGGACTGGAAGAAGACGCCCTGGTCCTCAATCTGCGCGCCCACCATGATGAAGAAGCCGGCGATGATGAGCCATGGGCTTTGCAGCAGCATGCCGCCGATCATGGCGGCGAGAGCGAGCAACTGGCCCACGCCGCTGGCGGCGCGTCCGGCAGGTGCGAGTCCATGCGCGCGGGCAAAGTTGCCGCGCAAGAGGCGGCCGCCGTCCAGCGGGTAGGCAGGCAGCAGATGCAGCGCAGCCATTCCGAGCTGCATCCAGATGAGCGAGCGCAGCAGCCACGCCGCGCTGATCCATGGCTGTTCAAAGAGACGAAGGTCCGGCCCGGCCGCGCCGAGCAGAGCCACAGCGAGAACCACGGCGGTGAGGGCGTTGGCGAGCGGACCAACAAAGGCGAGAGCAAACTGGCCGATGCCTTTGTTGGAGCCCTCCTGACTCTCAGGATTGGCGTAGGCGAAGAGGCCGCCGATGGGCAGCAGAAGCACGGCGCGCAGGCGCAGGCCGAGCCACGCGGCGGTGATGAGGCGCGCGGCTTCCCGCACGACCACTGCGAAAGCGAGTACGAGGAAGAGACCGAGGCCGCGCAGAACGCCGCTATTGCCGCTGAGCAGCAGGCAGACGGCGGCGAGCAGCGGAAAGAAGGCATGGATGCGGAGTTCAACACCCATCCAGCGGCCCATCGGGAGTGACCAGCCTCGCATACGGCAATTGTAGAGGGTCGGGGCTGAGAGGCGACGGTCATTTATGCTGGTTCGCGATGCGCATTATTGCAGGGCAGTACCGGTCGCGGGTTTTGGAGGCGCCGGCGGGCATGGCGACGCGGCCGACGAGCGACCGGCTGCGGGAGACGCTTTTCAATGTGCTGACGCCGAGGATGGAGGGATGCGCGTTTGCGGATTTGTATGCGGGCTCGGGCGCGGTGGGGCTGGAGGCGCTGAGCCGCGGCGCGGCGCGCGTGGTGTGTGTGGAGCGCGGGCCAGCGGCGCTGAAGGCGCTGCGCGGGAATCTGGTGCGGCTTGGCGTGACGGAAGGCCTGCGCGTGGAAGCGGCGAGTGTGCCGGCGTGGCTGAAGCGAGCGCAGGGACCGTGGGACATTGTGTTTCTCGATCCGCCGTATGAAGCGGAGGAGGAGTACGAGCGCACGCTGGGTGCGCTGGGCGGAGTGGCGGCGGGTCTGCTGGCCGAGGGCGCGGTGGTGATTGCCGAGCATCGAAGAAAGACGAAGTTGGAAGATGGATATGGCGTGTTGCGGCGCGTGCGGCTGCTGGAGCAGGGCGATGCCGCGCTGAGTTTCTTTGAGGCCGAAGCTGGCCTGTAGCGATGGAGAGGATGCCGTGAAGAACAGGGTGAAGTGGATGGCGTGCGCAGCGCTGGGATGGGCCGCGATGGGTTTTGGACAGACGAGCGCGTCGTGGGGGATTGGGCCGTGGACGCGGCCGGCGGAAGGGAATCCGGTGATTACGCCGAATGCGGCTTCGACGTTCATGGATCCGATCGCGAAGAAGCCGATTCAGTGGGAGGCGCTGCACACGTTCAACCCGGCGGCGGTGGTGCGCGGCGGCAAGGTGTACTTGCTGTATCGCGCGGAGGACAACACGGGCGCGATGGCGATTGGCGGGCACACCTCGCGGCTGGGGCTGGCGGAGAGCAAGGACGGCATTCACTTCAAGCGCAGGGGCGAGCCGGTGTTCTATCCGGCGGAGGATGGGCAGAAGGCGCGCGAGTGGCCGGGCGGCGTGGAGGATCCGCGCATTGTGGAGTCGCCGGACGGGATGTATGTGCTGACGTATACGCAGTGGAATCGCGAGACGTATTCGGTGGGGATTGCGACCTCGCGCGACCTGCTGCACTGGACGAAGTACGGGCCGGCGTTTCTGACGGCGAAGGGCGGCAAGTATGCGCACCTGCAGTACAAGTCAGCGGGGATTGTGACGCGGCTCGAAAAAGGGCGGCTGGTGGCGGCGCAGATCAGCGGGCTCTACTGGATGTACTGGGGCGAGGGCGCGATTCACCTGGCGACGTCGAAGGACCTGATTCACTGGGAGCCGGTGGAGGACCAGCGCGGCGACCCGGTGGAGCTGCTGCGGCCACGGGCGGGGCACTTTGACAGCTCGTTTCCTGAGACGGGCCCGCCTCCTGTGCTGACCGAGGCGGGCATCGTGATGCTCTACAACGGCAAGAATGCGGCGACAGGCGGCGACCCGCAGTTGGGGCCGGGCGCGTATGCCGCGGGTGAAGCGCTGTTCGGCGCGAGCAATCCTGCGCTGCTTCTAAACCAGAGGCAGCAGCCGGTGCTGAAACCCGAGCTGCCGTATGAGAAGACGGGCCAGTACGCGGCGGGAACGACCTTTGCCGAGGGGCTGGTGTGGTTCCACAAGCGGTGGTTTTTGTACTACGGCTGCGCGGATTCGCTGGTGGCGGTGGCTACGGCGGCGGGGGAGTAGGAACCGCGGGGCTGAGATGAGTTGAGGAATCCCACCTTAGCCGCTGCGCAAAAGACACGCATCGGCGAAGGCGGGGCACCCGTTGGGTGGGGTACCTGGTGAGTTCGAGAAGGTCGATGGGTTGCCGCCCTAGGCTTTGCAGAGGCGGGCGGAGGTGAGGGCGCCGAGGAGCAGGGCGAGGGCGAGTGCGATGAGGCCGGCGAGGTAGCTGTGAGTGGTCTGGTGGAGCCATCCCATGAGGGCGGGGCCGACGAAGCCGCCGAGGTTGCCGAGGGAGTTGATGACGGCGATGTGGGCGGCGAGGAGCGGGCCGGCCAGTTCGAGGGTGGAGGCGCTCCAGAAGACGGGCATGGCGGCGATGACTCCGGCGGCCGCGACCGAGAATCCCGTGATGGCGACGGCGGCGTTGGGCGCGAGGGCGGCGAGCAGGAATCCCGCGGTTGCGGCGACATAGGCGCCGGCTAGGTGGAGGCGTCGCTCGCCAAGGCGGTCCGAGCGGCGGTTCCACCAGAGCGCGCCGAGGATGGCGACCAGGTACGGCAGCGCGGCGGCCCAGCTTAGCTGGCGGAGCGTCATGCCGTGGGAGACGAGCACGGTGGGAATCCAGAAGCCGAGGCCGTAGATGCCGATGGTGAGGCAGAAGTAGATGAAGCTCCAGGCGTAGATGGCCGGTTGTGCGGCGAACATCTGCAGAAACGAGTGGGATGCGGCAGCGTGGGGTGGC
>JAKCDN010000152.1 GCA_021841795.1 Acidobacteriota bacterium
CCGCGTACTCAGAGCAGGTGGGAACGAACTTGCAGCGGCCCGGGCTGAGGACGTGGAGGGCCGGTGAGAGCCAGCGGCGGTAGAAGGCGATGAGAGCGAGCAGAATGCGGGTCATGAAAGGGACGAACTCTCGCCGCCGGCCGCAGCAGCGTGGGCGCGGGGCGAGCGCGGCGCGGGGGTCCGGGCCAGCTCCCCTGCCTGATGGAGGATACGCACGATCTCGGCCTCGAGCTGCGCGAACTCGAGGTTGAGCACCACCTGGCGCGGGTGGAGGATGAGATCGAACCCCTGGGGCAGCAGCGCGACGTGGCGGCGGAGAGCTTCTCGCATGCGGCGCTTGATGCGGTTGCGCTGCGTGGCCTTGCCCAGGACCTTGCCGACGGTGAGGCCGACACGAGGGGCGGAGGACAGGACAGCGCCGGCACCGGAGAGCGTCTGCGGGGCCAGGAACCAGCTCATGGATGTGGACTGCCGCTTGCGCGCAGCCTTGTAGGCGCGCTGGAAATCAGCGTGCTTGCGCAGACGCGCCGCAGCCAGGGACTGAGGCTGGGCAGGTCTGGAAGGTGAGTTCATGGGAAGACTCGAGGAAGAACGACCCCATTGCGCGGAGAGCTCCGGCTTACGCCGGAGCGCACAAGGAAATCAGTCGCGATATCCTGCGCTGACTGAGACGCGCTTGCGTCCCGCGGCGCGGCGGCGGCTGAGGACAGCTGCCCCTGACTTGGTCTTCATACGCGACCGGAAGCCGTGCTTTTTGACGCGGCTGCGGCGGTTGGGTTGGAATGTGCGTTTGGGCATCGTGACCCGCTCCTGTAGCTCAAAGAGAATCTGCGCGGTGGCAGCATTTCCAAGTATAGCTTAGGCGGAGATGAGAATCCAGCGGAGGGTAACCTTGGTGTGGGGACGATGTGCGGCCAGGGTGCGATTCGGGCGAGATTCGTTGCATAATGAGAAGAGAAAAATCTACGGTAAGATTACGAAGATGAAAGGCCAAGGGATCACTTTCACCAACCTTGGTGCAACTTTTGACGAGCCCGAAAAAGTTATATGAAAGTGGCGTTGCAACGAGGCTGAGATGTGCTACTATCGGGACCGTTCAAGGAAATTCCGTTTCAACCTCCAAGGTACTGCGTTCCGGCTGTAACTCATCGCGCTCCCAGGGTCGAAGTCGAGGGGGCACATCAGCGAAGGACAGGTAACCGGTTGCCGGCACGAGCACGGAAAGCCACGGGCTTTGCGCGCGGGTGGGCTATTGTCTGAAATCAGCAAATTATGACCGGCTGCAACCAACGCAGGCGGGTGAGGCAAGGATTGTACGATGGCATTTGCGACTTCGCCGGCTTCGGCACTAAACCCCTGGCTCCAGATTCTCTCGTCTCTTGAGAAGAAAGTGATCCGTCAATCGTTCGAGACCTGGCTGAAACCTACGCGGTTCAGTCATGCGGCGGGACGCACGCTGTATGTGCGCGTACCGTCGTCGGAGTTCCAGCACATTGGCGAGAAGTACGGAGACCTGATCCAGGAAGCGATTGATGTGCACGGTCTGGAATTCGACGACGTGAGTTTTGTGACGATGGAAGACGATCCGTCGATTCCGCCGCAGCGCAAGGACGGGGGCTTTGGCCCGGTTCCGAGCCATGCACCGACGGCGCCGCAGCAGCCGGCGATGCGCCAGCCAGAGCAGGCACGTTTTGACTGGTCAACGGCGGCGCAACTGAATGCGCGGTACACGTTCGATGCATTCGTGATCGGGAACGGCAACCAGTTTGCGCGGGCGGCGGCGCTGGCGGTGGCGGAGCGTCCGTCGCGCGCCTACAATCCGCTGTTTCTGTATGGCGGGGTGGGCATGGGCAAGACGCATCTGATGCACGCCATCGGCCACGAGGTGAAGCGCAGGCAGCCGATGGCAAGCATCTGCTACGTGTCGGCGGAGAAGTTCACCAACGAGATGATCAACTCGATCCGCAACGATCGCATGACGAGCTTCCGCGACCGCTTTCGCACGGTGGAGGTTCTGCTGATCGACGATATCCAGTTCATCTCGCAGAAGGAGCGCACGCAGGAAGAGTTCTTCCACACCTTCAACGCGCTGCACGAGAGCATGAAGCAGGTGGTGATTGCGTCGGATCGTCCGCCGAAGGAGCTGACGGAGATCGAGGAGCGGCTGCGGTCGCGGTTTGAGTGGGGCCTGATTGCCGATATTCAGCCGCCGGATCTGGAGACGAAGGTGGCCATCCTGCTGAAGAAGGCAGAGAGCGAGCAGGCGCAACTGCCGACGGACGTGGCGCTGTTTGTGGCCTCGAATGTACGCACGAACGTGCGCGAGCTGGAAGGCGCGCTGGTGCGGCTGATCGCGTGGTGCCAGTTGAACCGGATGGAGATCACGCTGGCGGCGGCGCAGCAGTGCCTGAAGCAGTTCATCGACATGCAGGTGCGCAAGATCACGATTGAGGCGATTCAGCGCGCCGTGGCCGAACAGTTCGGGATGCGGATCACCGATCTGAAGCAGAAGAACAACTCGCGCAACGTAGTGGTGCCGCGGCAGATCGCGATGTACCTGGCGAAGCAGATGACGGAGGCGAGCCTGCCGGAGATCGGACGCCAGTTCGGCAACAAGCACCACACCACGGTGATGCACTCGATTGCGAAGATCGACGAGCAGCGGCGCACGGACAAGGATCTGCATCGCACGCTGAGCAAGCTGCAGGATGTGCTGAACTGCTAAAGGCAGTGGTCAGCTGGAAGCGATCAGTGGATAGTCTGCAGAGCCCCTCGACGAAGAGATCGAGGGGCTTTGTGCGGGTGGCAACTCCCGGGGCGGGCAGGAAACATTGATTGCGATCGCCGCATCCAGGTTTTGATTGACGGTTTGGGAGGCATTGCGCGGCGCAGCGGGCAGGGCTTGATGCGTGGCCGCGCAGGCGGCGATCGACATGCAGCCGATGAAGGAATTGAAGCCGACCGACGAGCGGACAGGCTGCGCCTGGAGGCCGCGGAAACAGGACGCACCGCGAAGGCGCACTTGCGCGGGATAGCGGCCGGGGCTCGATCTGCAACTTATTTCTTCTGTGTTTATCGGCGCGGCTGAACAGCCTGGGGAGACGGCCGCACTTTGACAGAAGGGTCTTTTTTGAGACTCTGCACAACTTTTGAGATTCTGCACGGCAACCTGGCGCGGAGGAGCGCATAAAAAGAGCCATGGAATACAGACTTCTGGGAGGCTCCGGCCTCAAGGTATCCGCACTGAGTTTTGGGACCGCGACGTTTGGCGGGAGCAACGAGTTTTTCAAAGGCTTCGGCCAGACCGAGGTCGAAGAGGCGCGGCGGCTGGTGGATCTCTGCATGGATGCCGGCGTGAACCTGTTCGATACCGCCAACGGCTACTCCGACGGCCGCTCGGAGGAGATTCTGGGCAAGGCGCTTGCGGGCAGGCGCGACCAGGTGCTGATTTCGACCAAGGCGGGATTCCCTACGGGCGGTGGCCCGAACGAAGTGGGCTCGTCGCGGCTGCACCTGCGGCGGGCGCTCGAGGACAGCCTGCGCCGGCTGGGCACGGAGTACGTGGACATCTACCATCTGCATTGCTTCGACGCGATGACGCCGATCGAGGAGGTGCAGGAGACGCTGAACGTTTTTGTGCGCGAGGGCAAGGTGCGCTACATCGCCTGCTCGAATTTTTCCGGCTGGCACCTGATGAAGTCGCTGGCGGCGGCGGATCGGAATGGCTGGACGCGTTTTGTGGCGCACCAGGTGTACTACTCGCTGCTGGGCCGCGAGTATGAATGGGAGCTGATGCCGCTGGCGCTCGATCAGAAGGTAGGGGCGCTGATATGGAGCCCGCTGGGCTGGGGAAGACTGACGGGGAAGATCCGGCGCGGCCAGGCGCTGCCGGCAGTGAGCCGGCTGCACTCGATCGCCGATGCAGGACCGACGATTGCCGACGAGCATTTATACCGGGTGGTGGATGCGCTGGAGGCAGTTGGCGCGGAAACCGGAAAGACAACGCCGCAGGTGGCGCTGAACTGGCTGCTGCAAAGGCCCACGGTCTCATCGGTCATTATTGGCGCGCGGAACGAAGAGCAACTGCGGCAGAACCTGAAGGCCGCGGACTGGAAGCTGACGGAGGCCCAGGTGGCGGCACTGGACGAGGCGAGCGCGGTGGAGCCGGTGTATCCCTACTGGCACCAGCGAAAGTTTTTCGCGGCGCGGAATCCGCTGCCGGTGTAGCGGCACAAGGGCGCGCGATCAAGACGCGGGATCAAAATACAGGATCAGGGCGCGATGGGCGCCGATGGGGGAGCGACGTGGCGGCGGCGCACGACGTTGTGGCCGATGAGCCAGCCGATGGCGCTGCCGACGAGGACATCGGAGGGGAAGTGTTTCTGTCCGAGGACGCGCATTGTGCCGACGCTGCCCGATCCCGCGTAGAGTCCGGCCTGGGCCCAGGGGGAACGGGTTTCGGCGGCGATGGCGGAGGCGGCGCACCAGGCGAGCAGGCTGTGCGCGGAGACGAAGGACGAGTTTGATCCCAGGCCGTGCCGGAAGAAGCGCCCGCGCGCATCGTCGACGGTGGGCCGTTCGCGCCGGAAGGTCCACTTGAAGATCTGCTGCACGACGAGGCCATCGAGGATGGATTCCGAGGCGAGGATGCCGGTTTCGGTAGAGTGCTGATCCTGGGCGGCGTGACCGTAGGCCCAGATGCCGATGGGAGCGGCGATCCAGCCGGCGAGCAGAATGTTGGACGTGTTGACGGCGGCCCGGTTGAAGGCGGGATCGTGCGAGACGACCGTTGACATGGTGTAGCGGTCGGTTCTGAAGGCGAAGGCGCCGGCGCCCGTTAGAGGCAGGAGCCACTCCAGATCGCGGGTGTGGAGGCTGGCAGGACTGCTCCAGATCATGGCCTGATCGTGCAGGAGATTGCGGGGCAGAACTCCCAGCGAGACAGGGTTGCCGGGGGCTGAAGCGGCCTGCGGCTGGAGGGCGGGAAACAGGTCTGGCCGCTGGATCCAGCGGGACTGGGGCTCCGGCGGCTGGGGAAGCGGCGCGTCGGGCAGAGCCGCTGTTGCAGAGGAAGCCGAGGCGGGCTGCGCGCCGGCAACGCAGCCGGCGGCAGCGGCGAGAATGCCGAGCACGACCAGCGGCAGGATGCGCCGGCAGAGATTCCGCGGCTTGGAAAACAGGGCTTGACCTCGCATGGCGCTTGAGGATGACGGGCGCGGCTGACCTCTATCGGACGCTTTCAGAGAGTGCGATGTCAACGGAATTGCCGGGTCTCCAGGGGTCAGGTGGGGCAGGATCAGGCGGGGCCAGGTCAGGCGGGTTAGAGAGCCTGCGGGGGATCCTTGAGGTAGATGGCGACGTAATCGAGATAATTCTGGGCGTACTCGCGGATGAGCTCGCGGTCCTTATCCGTGAGTTCGCGGCGGAGGCGGGCAGGCACGCCGGCCCAGAGAGTGCGCGGAGGCACGACGGTGTGCTCGGGGACGACGGAGCCGGCGGCGATGATGCAGCCCTCGCCGATGCGGCTGTTATTGAGGACGCGGGCGCCCATCCCGATGACGCACATGTCTCCAACCACGCAACCGTGGACAGTGGCATTGTGACCGATGGTGACCCAGTCACCGACGACGACGGGATAAAGATTGCGCTGACCGTGGAGGACCGAGCAATCCTGCACATTGGTGCAGGAGCCAACGCGAATGGAGTTCACGTCACCGCGGAGGACAGCGTTCATCCAGACCGAGGAGCGCTCGCCGATGGCGACATCGCCGAGGACCTGGGCTGAAGAATCAATGTAGCAAGTGGGGTGAATTTCCGGCCGGCGCCCCTGGCAGATTCGGATCATAGCCAACCTCCAATGAAAGTGTAACCGGGGACGGCAGGGCCGGAAACGGAGCCGGAGGCCGGTGCGGACAGGAGGGCGGGAAGGCCGCGCGAAGGCCGGGAAGAGAAGAAAAGAAATGATTTTTGCTGCCGGAGCACAACTCGGTTATGATAAATGGAGCCTTACAGGCAGGTTTGGAGGTGGGAAGTCTTGGCTGAGGTTCGCGTTCAGGAAGGCGAACCGCTGGAAAATGCTCTGCGCCGGTTCAAGCGGAAGGTACAGCAGGAGGACATCATCAAGGAAGTGAAGCGTCACTCCTACTATCTGAAGCCCGGTGAGAAGCGTCGCGTCAAAGCAGCACTGGCGCGCAAGCGGAATCGTAAAAAGGCTCGTAAAGAGCAGGATTGAAGACTTTACTCTTCGTAACATGCACCGTTCCGGCGGCTTTCAATTGCGCAAGCAGGAAGGCCGCCCGATGTAAAAGCAACCGGAACGGAGTGGTAGAGCAGCAAACCTGCAGCGATTCTCCAGTTTCTGCAATTCGAGGATATAGCTCGTATGCGGCACGCCCCCACCGCAGAGGTTAGGCCGCATTCTGAAGAGCTCCCGCAGAATTGAGAGAGCGTGAATCGCCGCGTGGCATGCGGTTGCCAGCGCATTACAGATCGTCCGGCAGACCGGACCTATTTTTATTTCCGCATCTTTTCGCGGTCAGGGCCCTTGTTGTGAACAAGAAAGTGGACAGGGAGCCGAGACCGGCAAGTTGTTGATCATGCCGTGACCGATTTCGGTGAGGTTCCCTGTGAGGCAAGCTGGCCATGGAATTCACCGATCGAGTGTTGAAGTGTGTCGACTGCGGCACAGAGTTTACCTTTACAGCGGGCGAGCAACTGTTCTTTCATGACAAACAGTTCAGAAACGACCCCAAACACTGCAAACAGTGCAAGGCGAAGCGTACCCGCGGCGCGCATCGGGTGAGACCGGAGACCCGCACGACCTGCTCGGAGTGCGGCGCGGAGACGACGGTGCCCTTCAAGCCGACGCAGGGTCGCCCTGTGCTGTGCCGGTCGTGCTTCCAGAAGCAGCAGACGCGACCGCCGGCCACGCCGGAACCCAGCGCAGCGCAGGGCTGAAGAGCAGACCGCCCCGGAACGGCGAAGGCCAGCCGGCGACACGACGCCGGTGCGGATCGGCCTTACTTGAGGGCGCGGTGTCCAATGTCGCGCCGGTAGTACATCTCTTCAAAATGGATCTCGGCCATGGCCTGGTAGGCGCGAGCGAGGGCCTCGGCGAGCGAGTCGGCGGCGGCGGTGACGCCGAGGACGCGGCCCCCCGCGGTCAGCACGTGCCCGTTCTCGAGCGCGGTTCCGGCATGGAAGACCTGCACTCCGGGGATCTGAGCGGCAGCAGCGAGACCGGAGATGGAG
>JAKCDN010000153.1 GCA_021841795.1 Acidobacteriota bacterium
GCCGGCGAGTGCCAGGGGCGGAGAAACAAGACCTGTGGCCGCAATAATCAGACCGAGGAAAAAAAGGTTTTTGGACACACACTTAGTCTGCGGGCGAAGCAGCGTGTGCGTCCAAGCAGATCGAGTGATGAGACATTAGCCGTGCTTATCGCTGGCGGTCAGGGCCGGCGAGCGCCTCAGACTTTTGCGCTTGGCCGCTTGGCGCCAGCGCGCGATGCCAGAAACCGGCGGAACTCCTGCGTCAGGCCTTGTGGTTCGGGGCCTTTCGCAGCGACCAGCAGAAAATCGCGATGGATGCGCAGGCCCTTGATCTCGACGATCTTAAAGCTGTGGCCGAGGCGCAGGTCTTTCGCAATGGCCCAGCGGGAAACGAACCCTACCCCCAGACCCGCTTCTACGGCGGACTTGATGGCCTCCGTCGAATCCAGCTCCATAACCACCTGCAGCGCGCGGCGCTTGATTCCGTGTCGTTCGAGCGCGAGTTCCGTAATGCGGCGTGTGCCAGATCCGCGCTCCCGCATCAACAGCGGCGCAGCGACAAGGTCGGTGCAAGAAATGGAGGGCTGTTCCGTCCACTCGTGCGCGGCAGGTGCGATCAGCAGGATCTCGTCGCGCAGAAACGGCTCGGTGCGCACGTCCCGGGTTCGCGGTGGACCTTCGATGAAACCCAGCGTAATCCGCTTCTCCCGGATGGCGCTCACGATCTGTTCTGTGTTGCCGCTCAGCAGCGTAGGAAGAACGCGAGGGTGGTCCGCGCGGAACTCGCCGAGTAGCCGAGGCAGCACGTACTGCGCGATGGTGGTGGAAGCCCCCAGCGTGAGCCGACCGGCGTGATCTCCACTCAGAGCGGCAATTTCATGTTCCGCCTGGGTCAGCATCTGATGTAATCGCCGAGCGTAGTCAAGCAATACGGCTCCCGCAGCGGTTAAACTTGCCTGCGTGCCGGAACGGTCGAAGAGCTGCACGCCCAGATCTTCTTCAAGAGCCTTGATTTGCAGGCTCACTGCCGGCTGCGTCAGATACAGTTCCTCGGCCGCTTTGCGAAAGCTCTTCTGCCGGGCAACCGCGCGGAAGACAACCAGGCGGAAGTTTTCAAGATTCGCCATGGGTCCATTAGAACATCTGCATTCTGTCTCACGCGCGCCTGTAAGTGAGCGGGGTACTGACGCCGGCGTTGGCTTGAGCGTGTGCCTCGCCGATGTGCGCATTGCATGACGCCGTGCAGCAGAGAGCATTCCAGCCGCTCACTCCGGCGTGGCCGCGGCGTGCACGTGCGTGTAGGCCGCGAACGTATTGAGAGTGGCGAGAGCATCGCGGCCTGCCAAGCAGCCGGTGCCGCGCAAGACGGCGCAGCGAGCTCAGATAACCGGAGTTGACTGAAAGTGCGGCTGCATGGGTTTAGGGAACCCCGCAGTCGATATACAGCTCTTTCAGGTTCTCCGGATAATCAAACGTGAAAGCAGAGTCACGCAGATAGCCGATTCGGAGCTCGTGCCCGTTGGGTAAAGAAGACTCCAATTAAGCTACTTTGAGCGGTTCACCCCGTAAAACCCCCAGCTTTGCGGGGGGATATTTACATCCACGTGGTCAGCCGTATCCCGCTCTGCCGCCATGCGACCGTGAGTCTAACAGCATATGATGGAATTGCCTGCCGACTGGACTGTTTTCACTGCGGAAAACAAACACGTCATTAGGGCCCGTTCTCAGGCAGGCAAGAGCAGGCTGAAACCGCATGCAAATTCGGCCGCAGGCCACCAGGCAAAGGGGTAAACCGTGAAGCGAGTCACTGTGCTTGCAGCTTTAATTGGAATGACAATGGCGCTTGCGCCCATGGCAAAGGGGGAAGTCAAAATGTCGATTTGGGGTCATACCGCGGATGGAACTCCCGTCCCGATTTACACACTGAGTGATGGACAGATCGAAGTCCGCGTCACGGCTTACGGTGCACATCTGGTGAGCATCCGCACTCCGGACCGCAATGGCAAAATGGCCGATGTGGCACTGGGCTACAACAACTTGGCGGCATATCTGGTCCAGCCGAGTTCCTACATCGGCGCTGTCGTAGGCCGCTATGGCAATCGCATTGCACTGGGCAAATTTACGCTGGACGGTAAAACCTACCAAATCCCCGTGAACAATGGCGCCAACGCCTTGCATGGCGGTCCCAAGGGATTCGACCAGTATGTCTGGCAGTCGAAAGAGATCGCGGACGGTGTTGAGTTCACCCACGTCAGCCCCGACGGTGATATGGGATTTCCAGGTGCGCTCACCGCAACCGTGCGCTACACGCTCAAGGGCAAGACTCTACGCCTCGACTACACCGCCAAATCCGACAAGGATACGGTCGTCAACCTTACCAATCACTCTTACTTCAACCTGCACGGCGATGAACAGGGCAACATCCTGGATCAGAAGATTCAAATTGATGCCGACCGCTACACGCCCGTAGACGCGGGCCTGATTCCGACCGGCGAACTGGCCCCAGTGTCCGAGACGCCGCTGGACTTTCGCAAGCCCGAGCCCATCGGCGCGCGCATCAACGCCGATAACGAGCAGATGAAGCGCGCCGGCGGCTACGATTTCAATTACGTGCTCAATGGAAAGATGGGCGAACTGCACCTGGCAGCGATTGTTACCGATCCCGTGAGTGGGCGCACGCTCACCGTGGAGACCACAGAGCCGGGCGTCCAGTTCTACTCCGGTAACTTCCTCGATGGCAGCATCACCGGCAGGTACGGCGTCAAGTATGCCAAGCACGCCGGATTCTGTCTCGAGACCCAGCACTTTCCGGATTCACCCAACCATCCCAGCTTCCCCACTACGGAGCTGAAGCCAGGCCAGACCATGCACTCCACCACGACCTTCACCTTTGGCGTGGAGAAATAACAGGCTGTGCCGGTTGCGCTTCGATAGCCGGTTGATGAAGGATACAGCGGAAAAAGTGCGGGTCGCCAGGCCCGCACGATAGCCAATCTGGAGGCTGGGGCTGCCTTACGCCGTCCTCCAGCTCTGGAACCACCCCAGCCCCTCCGAGGTTGCGCCTGCGGGGATGTACTCGCAGCCGATCCAGCCCTCAAAGCCCAGTTGATCAATCAGGTCGAACAGATAGGAATAACGCACCTCACCCGTGTCGGGCTCGTGACGTTCGGGCACGCCGGCAATCTGGAAGTGCCCCACGCGCGTTTGCTTGCCATCGGCAAGATACTTGCGGATACGGATCGCCAGATCGCCCTCTTCCACCTGGCAATGGAACAGATCCATCAGCACCTTCAGATTTGACGCACCGATCTCGGTCACAATCGCGTGCGCCTCTTCCTGCCGGTTCAGGAAGAAGCCCGGCATGTTGCGCTGGGCAATGGGTTCAATCAGTACGCGAATACCCGCCATGCGCGCTTGCTCTGCGGCCCAGGCAAGATTCTCCTTGTACACTTCGAGCAGTTGCGCCCGCTCCGCATCCTTCGGCGCAATTCCGGCCATGGCATGAATCTGCGGGCACTGCATCGCCAAGGCATACTCGACGGCCTGCAAAAAACCATTACGGAAATCCCTCTCGCGCCCGGGCAGCGACGCGATACCCCGTTCGCCCGCCTTCCAGTCTCCCGACGGCGAATTGATCAGTACCTGGCGCAGTCCGTGCTCACGCAGCGTTGCGGCCAGCGTGGCCGCCGGCTCGTCATACGGCAGCAGGCACTCGACCGCCTTGAACCCGTCGCGCGCGGCGGCGGCATAACGGTCGATAAACCTGTGCTCCGGATACATCATCGTCAGGTTGGCTGCAAAACCAGGCATGGAATTGGCTCCGTGGTGCGGTGAAAGGCTGGATTCAGTTGCAAAAGCTATTTCGCATGAACGCTGAGCTGGTCGAGCACCTGCTTTAGATCGTCGAGCTTCTGTCCGGCCTCGGCAAGCTTGCTCTCCGAGGTCAAGCGCTGATAGTCGGCAAAGTCCCGGCTGGCCTGCACAATCAGCGAGTGGATGTCCGTCCCGGCTGGCGGCGTGCCCGTCATCGTCTGGGTTGAGGCTGATTGCGGCGCCTCCGCGGCCGTCAGCGACGGCGTCTGCGCTCCAAAGAGGGAGGCCAGTGCTGATTCGAAGTTCGGTCCGTAGGCCAGGCGGTCCTGCAGCGCCAGCACCACCAGGCGCATCTCTGGCATGGGGCTGCGATCGGCCTTCAGATAAATTGGTTCCGCGTACAGCAGTGCCTTGCCCGATGGAATCACCAGCAGATTACCTCGGATCACGTGCGAACCCTGCTGGTTCCATAGCGAGAGCTGCGCCGAGAGTTGCGCATTCTGATCGATACGCGCTTCAATCTGCTGCGGCCCGTCTACCAGCCGCGTCTTCGGAAAGTCGAAGACCACCGCCGTTCCGTAGTGTGCGCCATCCGAGCGCGCCGCGATCCAGCCGATCATGTTGTTGCGGTTGATGGGCGTGAACGGAAGAATTTCCACGAACTCCAGTCCGCTCGATTCCCCTGGAATCGTCATCAGCACAAAGTTCGGATGCATCGGCTCCGCGCCTGCATCGTCACCCTGGCTGGGTCCGTTCTGTGCGGCCACGGCCCACTGGTCTTCACGATTGTAGAAAACCTCGGGATTCGTCATGTGATAAAGCCCGTACACATCGGCCTGCAGACTCAGCAGCAGCTCAGGGTAGCGCACGTGGGCGCACAAAGACGCCGGCATGGCCGAAGCATCCTTGAACAGTCCCGGATAGACGCCGCGCCACGCAGCGAGAACCGGATCAGTCGCGTCGAAGACATAGAACGTGACTGTCCCGTTATAGGCGTCCACCACTGCCTTTACGCTGTTGCGGATGTAGTTTACCGCTTGCCCGTTGAGATCTGACGCCGCAGAGTACGGATATGTTGCGGACGAGGTGTACCCGTCGATGATCCAATAGAGTCGGCCATCTTCGCCTACCACAATGTACGGATCACGATCGAAGGTTAGAAACGGCGCCAGGGCCGCAACGCGCGCGTCCACGTTGCGCCGCATCAGCAGGCTGCTCTGCGCTGAAATGTCGTCGCTGAAGGGAACCTTTGTCACGTCCCCGCGGTCGAAGGCAAGCAGCGTCCGTCGCAGAAAGCCTCCCATTGCAATGCCGCCGGTGCCTTGGTAGGTCGAATAGTTATCGTTCTGGCCCTGCGAGTAGTTGAACTCCTGCTGACCGGTCTTCACGTACACATCGGTGTTCGTCAACTCGCCAAAGTAGATCTCCGGGCGCTTGACGTTGAGGCCGGGTACGGTACTTTGCACCGGCATGTTCGAGAGATAGAGCGTCGGCAGTCCCTCTGCAGAAAATCCGTTCACAGGATTCATGGTGATGCCGTAGCCGTGCGTGTAGATCAGCTTGTCGCTGATCCAGTTGCGGCTGTTATCCGGCAGTTTGTCCACATTCAATTCCCGTACCGCCAGCATCACTTCGCGCAATGAGCCGTCGATCTGATAACGGTCGATATCGATGCCGGGAAAGTCGTAGTACGTGCGGATCTCCTGCAACTGCCGCAGCGTGTCCTGGAGTGCGTTTACGTCCCACAGACGGATGTTTTCAAGCGTTGCCTGGTTGTGTTCCGGATCGGCTGCCGCAATCGTTGTCTCGGCCGGGAACTCGCGCTGTGCAAAGCGGTCCAGTCCGTAGGCTTGGCGCGTCAACTGAATGTTATTCACGATATACGGTCGTTCTTTGTTCAGTCGGTTAGGGCTGACGATAAAAGTGGATACATACCAGGCAGCCGCGCTGGTAATTATCCAGCAGGCCACAGCCGGAGCCGCTGCGGCCAGCAGCCATCGCACGCTTGGCCTGGCTGCTACTCCGGCGAAGGCTATTGCCGCGCCTAATCCCAGTGCCAGGCTGATACACAGCATGCCTGTGAGCGTGACATGGGCATCGGTGTACGTCACGCCGGAGAAGATCGTGTGCTGCACGAACAGAAGATCGAAGCGGCTCACGTACTCGCGCAGGCTCAGCGTCAGCAGCAAAAAGCCCGCGGCCGCAAACGCGCCACGCAACATGGGCGATGTGGAGACGGAAGGCAGGTTGCTCCGCAGCCGTCCACCGCTGGCCGCCAGCAGAAAAAGCACCGCCAGAATAGCAACCAGCACCGCCAGCGTGAGCAGCCAGCCCGCCACAAGTTCCCAGGCTGGCAGAGTGAAAAGATAAAAGCCCAGTGGGCGGCCGAAGATCGGATCCACCGTGCCGCCGGTCGCCACGGGTGCGTGCCAGTACAGCGCCAGCGTGGGCCACTGCGCCTGCATGGCGAATCCGGTGACAATCGAGACCAGCAGCGCTGCAATCAGAGCGGCCGAGCGCAGGAACCTTGCCACCGGAAGATCCAAGGGCCGGCCGCCTACGTAGATCGTGAAACGCTCCGGCAACTCGCCTGCGTGGCTGCGGCGGAACACGAGGAACGCGCCGTAGAGAACCAGAAAGGTGAGCGATGTAAAGGCAGCAAAAGTTCCCCATTCAAGCTTGAAGGTCTGCCAGAATGCGGGAGTGTAGCCCAGAGAGCCGAACCAGAGCAGATCAACCCAGTAGGAGATCGCGCTGCGCCCTCCTAAAAAAACAAGCAGAAGGAAACCAAGCAGTAACCACACGCCAGGATTGCCGCGCAGCGGCTTTTCCGACGTCGGATAATGAATCGTCTCAGGCATCATTCACCGCCCTCAGTCCATTTCCGATCACTGAGGTACGCAAGAATTGTACAGCGCGGAGAGAGGCCCGAATCCCAATGTTCTCCCGATCGCAGGGTAAACGCAGCATAATCTCCGCCGCTCAAGAGCAGCCAAGGTGTGGTCTAAGTGCGCATTTTTTGCCTGCAACAGACTCTGATGCCATCACGCGCCGCAACCCCAATCTCCAGACCGGCCATTGTGTGGACATCGAGGTTCTCGCAACACAAATCCGCATCAGCCTCATCCGCAGCAGGTACAGCGCAAGATGAGGTTGCTGTAGGACTGCGCCGCTGTGCATAGAATCGCAGGACGATCTTGCCCTGCTCCGCCGATGAGCCTAAGAGGACCGATCTCATGCCGGCGCGATCATTGTGAATGCGGAGACCATCTCGTCCGTGTAGATCGGCGGGTTGGACGAAGCCTTCGCCAATCCGGCCCGCGAAACCCGCACTCAGAACCGGACGCAGAGGATACTGTTCCTGTAGCGATAGAATCGGCAGCAAATATTCGGGGTAGAAAAATGCCTGCTGTCTCTTGG
>JAKCDN010000154.1 GCA_021841795.1 Acidobacteriota bacterium
AGATGGCCCTTTGGGTAGCAAAAAGAATACGCGCGCGGCATAGCCGTGTCAAAGCGAAATTAAATCGCCAACCGTAAACTCAGCGTTTCAAAGATTACCGTGTGAATGTCGGCCCCTTGCATACGGAGCCAGCTTGCGGCGGTGTGGCGCAGGTCGTGGAACCTGAAGTCATGAATGCATAACCGTGCGCAGATGTGAGAAAAGGTCACGCTGACGTGCACTGGGGTGCAGTCTTCGAAGGGACGCTGACGTGGGCTGGGGTTTCTCCTGCGGCAGAACTGATTGGAGTGCCGCCGCTGAGCGTCATGCAAATCTGAAAGTGTACGCGCAGCGCGAATTTTCATGCCCCACGGTCACTGCTGCCGGAGCGCGATCCGCAGCGCCGATCGCAGATGTAGCAGGATCAACTCCTCCGTCAACCCCCGGCAGTCGAACAGAAGATTCAGTGCGATACCATCCAGAAGCGCCCCCACCTGGGCCGTTTGCGTGCGCTTCTTCTCCGGAGCCAGTCGCGTAAATCCCGGGATGAGCTCCGCGACGTTCGCTTCCACGCAGCTCAAACACAGCGCCGAATGCAGCTCCGCCAGTCGTTTGGTTCTTTTCGCATGACGGATGGCATAGAGCTTGAATTCCAGCGCCAGCAGCATGCGCCGCTTATCCCTGATCAGCGAAAGCATGTGCCTGGCCAGAACCTCGATCCGCGCGTCCTCTGATTCGGCTTCGCGAAGCCGCTCTCCCATCTCGCGCTTCTCGCGGCGCAGGTTCTCCTCGAAGAGCGCGAAGAAAACATCTTCCTTGTCCCGAAAATTGGCATAGAAGGCGCCGCGCGTCTTGCCCGCCGCCGCCGCAATGTCCTCGAGGCGCGCCATCTCAAAGCCGTCGCGGGCGAAGATGCGGCGCGCCGCATTCATCAGATCGCGGCGCGTGGAAACGGCCCGGTCCTGCTGCCGGTTTTCGCGCGCCTCTTTTGAGGGGCTCCGGCGTGCTGTACGCTTTGCCATCGTCTCGCGCTTTGTCCCCGCTCCATAATTTTGCATCGCTCGGACCGGGTCTCGAATCTGATGAAAAGTATACATGCGTGTATGTTTTTCGCAAACCCTTTCATCCCGGAGTGCTAAATGATTGTCACGCAAACCTCAAGGCAGCGTCAGTATGGAACCGGCGGCGCGCAAACGGCGCTGGCCCTTGTTGCCCTCGCGCTCTGCGCCTCCCTGCTCGCAGGCTGCCAGGCCGGCAGGGCATCCTCGGCTTCTCCTGCGGCCATGGGCCCCATGCCGGTTTCCGCGGTGCGCGTCACTCAAGCCGATGTGCCCCTGACCGGCTCCTGGGTCGGCACCCTCGACGGATACGTGGATGCGCAGATCCAGCCCCAGGTCAGCGGCTACCTCGTGAAGCAGGAATACCGCGAGGGCGCCCCCGTTGCCAAAGGCCAGGTGCTCTTCCAGATCGATCCGCGGCCGTTTCAGGCCGTGGTTGATCAGGCCCAGGCTCAGGTTGAGCAGGCAAAGGGGCAGCTCGCCGAGGCCCGTGCCCAGCTCGCGCTGGCGCAGATCAACGTGAAGCGCGACACTCCACTGGCCAAGGCCCGCGCCATTGCGCAAAGCCAGTTGGACAATGAAACCCAGCAGGAAGCCCAGGCCGAGGCCTCGGTCGACGCGGGCGAAGCCGCTGTCGGCGCGGCCCAGGCCGCGCTTAAAACCGCGCAGTTGAACCTCGGCTTCACGCAGGTTCGCTCCCTGATCGGTGGCATCGCCGGACAAGCCACCACGCAGGTCGGCAACCTGGTGGGTCCGCAATCGGTCCTCACCGCCGTCTCTCAGCTCGATCCCATCAAAGTCTATTTCTCCATCAGCGATAGCGAATACCTGGCCCTTGTCGATCGCGCCCGCCAGGCCGGAGGCGATCTTCTCCGCGGCGGATCGGATCTGCCCCTTAAGCTCACCCTCGCCAATGGGCAAACATACCCGCATGAAGGCCGCATCGTTTTTGTCGATCGCCAGATGAATCCGCAGACCGGTGCCATCCGCATCGCCGCCGCCTTTCCCAATCCCGGCAACGTCCTTCGCCCCGGCCAGTTCGGCCGCGTCACGGCCGAGACCGAAATTCGCCGCAATGCTCTGCTGGTTCCTCAGGTCGCAGTTCAGGAGCTGCAGGGAATCGAGCAGATCTACACCGTCGGGCCGGGCAACCGCGTCCACGTAGTCAACGTCAAACTCGGTCCCCAGTACGGCAACGACTGGATCGTCGAGAGCGGCCTGCAGCCCGGAACCCAGATCATTACGGACAACCTGCAGAAGCTCGGTGAAGGAGTTCCGGTCGCGCCTCATGCGGCCCCGAGCGCTGCGGCCAACAATCCGGCGGCAGGGAGCTGACACATGTCAAAATTTTTTATCAGACGGCCCATCGTCGCCATCGTCATTGCCATTCTTACCGTCATCGTCGGCGCCGTTTCCATGCTGACCCTGCCCACCTCGCAGTATCCCGACATCGTCCCGCCCGAGATTCAGGTGCAGGCCACCTACCCCGGCGCCGACGCAAAAACGCTGACTGAAGCTGTGGCCACGCCCATCGAACAGCAGATGAACGGCGTTGACAACATGCTCTACATGTATTCGGTCAATGCCAATAACGGGCAATCCACCGTCTACGTCGATTTCGATGTCAAGACCAACCCGGACACCGACCAGGTGCTCTCCCAGCTCCGCGTCTCGCAGGCGCAGTCGCAGCTTCCGCCCCAGGTCAACACCGCCGGCGTCACCGTCCTCAAGTCGCTCACCTCGCCCCTCATGCTCATCGGCCTCTCCTCGCCCGATCAGCGCTACAGCCAGGAATTTCTTACCAATTACGCCATCATCAACCTGCAGGATGAGCTCACGCGCGTCCCCGGAGTCTCTCGCGTCCAGGTCTTCGGCGGCCAGTACGCGTTGCGCGTGTGGGTCGATCCCAATCTCCTCGCCAAGCTTGGCGTCACCGCGAACGACGTGATCAACGCCATCCAGACGCAGAACAACGTGAACCCCGCCGGTCAAATCGGCGGCGAGCCCGTTCCCGCCGGACAGCAGTTCACCTACACCGTGCGCACGCAGGGCCGCCTCGTCACACCGCAGCAGTTCGGCAACATCATTATCCGCGCCAATCCCGACGGGTCTGTCCTTCACCTGCACGACGTGGCTCGTGTCGAGCTTGGCTCCCAGAGCTACAGCCTTTCGGCGCGCTACAACAACGCGCCGGCTGGCATCATGGCGGTCTACCAGCTGCCCGGCTCCAATGCCGTCGAAACCGCGCGCCTGGTTACGCAGCGCATGAAGGAGCTGTCGGCCAACTTCCCCGCGGGCATGCGCTATGACATCCCCCTCGATACAACCAAAGCGGTCACCGCCGGAATTCACGACATCGTCGTGACCCTCGGCATCGCCCTCTTGCTTGTCGTGCTCGTCGTTTATCTCTTTCTCCAGAGCTGGCGCGCAACTCTCATCCCGCTGATGGCGGTGCCTGTCTCGCTCATCGGAACCTTCATTGCTTTTCCGCTGCTCGGCTTTTCCATCAACACCCTCTCGCTCTTTGGCCTTGTCCTCGCCATCGGCCTGGTCGTTGACGACGCCATCGTCGTCGTTGAAGCCGTCGAGCACCACATTGAAGAAGGTTTGACACCGCGTGACGCCACCATTCGCGCTATGGAAGAAGTTGGCTCTCCGGTGGTCGCCATCGCCCTCATCCTGGCTGCCGTCTTCATTCCCACCGCCTTCATCCCCGGCATCACCGGCCGGCTCTACCAGCAGTTCGCCGTCACCATCGCCATCTCTGTTCTTATCTCCGCGTTCAACGCTCTCACCCTCAGCCCCGCCCTGGCCGCGATGCTCCTCAAGCCGCGCGTGCGCAGCATCCGTCGCAGCCCTCTGCAGTTCTTCTTCGACCGCTTCAATGCTCTCTTCGGCCGCACCACCGATCGCTACGTCGCCACGTCGGGCCGGCTGATCCACATGTCGTTCTTCACCATGCTGGCGTTGGCCGCGATTGCTCTTGCGGCGGTCTTCATGGGCAGCCGCTTGCCCACCGGCTTCCTTCCCCAGGAAGATCAGGGCTATCTCTTCGTTGCCCTGCAACTGCCTGACGCCGCTTCCCTGCAGCGAACCGACACCGCGGTGCAGAAGGTGAGCTCCGCGCTGCTGCACACGCCCGGCATCTCCGGCGTGGTCGGCGTCGACGGCTTCAATCTGCTTTCCCAGACCGAGAGCACAAACACCGCCTTCTTCTTCGTCTCCCTCAAGCCCTGGGATCAGCGCAAATCCCGCCAGGAGCAGATCCAGGCCATCCAGGCCAGTGTGCAGCGTCAGCTGATGGGCGTCAGCGACGGGCTCGCGTTTTCCTTCCCGCCGCCGCAGATTCCCGGCGTTGGCACCTCCGGCGGCGTCACCATGATCCTCCAGGACCGCTCGGGCAGCGATGATCCCGCCTTCCTCACCGGGAATCTCTTCGCATTTCTCGGCGCGCTCCACAAGCGGCCGGAGATCGCCGCTGCGATCCCCTCCTATCTCCCTGCCGTGCCCCAGCTCTACGCCGATGTGGACCGCGATAAGGCCGAGCAGCAGCAGGTCAATCTCAGTGATGTCTACACCACCATGCAAACCTTCATGGGCGGCTACCTCGTCAACTATTTCAACCGCTTCGGCCGCCAGTGGCAGACCTATGTGGAGGCCACGGGCGACACGCGCAGCAGCATCCAGAACATCGGCGAGTTCTACGTCCGCAGCGCCAATGGTTCGCAGGTGCCGCTCAGCTCTCTGGTCCATGTCCGCCAGATCACCGGACCCGAGTTCATCCTGCGCTTCAACGAGTACAACGCGGCTCAGCTCAATATCACCGGCGCGCCTGGTTACAGCTCGGGTCAGGTGCGCGCCGCGCTCGAAGAAGCCTTCCGCCAGTCCATGCCGCCGGGCATGGGATATTCCTACTCCGGCATGAGCTTCCAGGAGCAGCGCGCCGCGCAGGGCACGCCCGCCTGGGTGGTCTTCGCTCTCTCGCTCGTCTTCGTTTTTCTCATCCTCGCCGCGCTGTATGAGAGCTGGACGTTGCCCTTCAGCGTCCTGCTCAGCACTCCGGTCGCGATTCTCGGCGCTTATCTCGCGCTCAGCGCGCGCTCGCTTGAGAATGACATCTTCGCTACCGTCGGCCTCATCATGCTCATCGGCCTCTCCGCCAAGAACGCGATTCTTATCGTCGAATTTGCCGTGCAGAACTACCGCAGCGGGCAGAGCATCGCGGAGTCTGCCCTCCATGCCGCTCGCGTGCGGTTTCGCCCCATCGTCATGACCGCCTTTGCCTTCATCGTCGGCTGCATTCCGCTCTGGACCGCAAGCGGAGCCGGTGCCGTCTCCCGCCGCATTCTCGGCACGGTGGTCATCGGCGGCATGACCCTGGCCACGGTGGTTGGCATTCTCCTGGTCCCCACCACGTTTTCCGTCGTCGAGCTCCTCTCTCACCGCTTTGCCCGCGGCGGCAAGGGCGCCACCATGGATTCAGCCCATGGCCCCCAGCGCGCCGAAATCGAATCCGATGTTCTTGAAGAAGAGGGAGAAGTTGCATGAATCTGTCCACCAGTCTCTTCGCGCGCTTCGGTCGCCTCGTCGCCGGCGCGCCGCTCCTGATCCTTCTCGCGGGCTGCACCGTCGGCCCCGGCTACAAGCGTCCCCAGGTGGCCGTCGCGCCGGCATTCCGCGGCGCAGACGATACTGAGGCCGCCACTGCCCGCGACGCCTCGCTCGGCGATGAGAACTGGAGTCAAGTCTTTCGCGAGCCGGAGCTGCAGAGTCTCATCCGCACCGCTCTTGCTCACAATTACGATGTGCGCATCGCCGCGCAGCGCGTGCTCGAACAGCAGGCCCAGGTCAAGATCACCCGCTCGCAGGAGTTTCCCACCCTCGCCGTCGGCGGCACCGGAATCGGCGCCGAACTGCCTGATTCCCTCAGCAGCAGCATCGGCAGCTCTCTCTACGCCGGCAGCTTCAATCTCTCCTCCGCCTGGACGCCGGACTTTTGGGGCCTCTATCGCCGCCAGACCCAGGCCGCCCGGGCGCAAATGCTGGCTCAGGTCTGGGCGCAGCGTGCTGTCCGCATGACCCTGGTTGAACAGGTCGCATCGGCCTACATCCAGTTGCGCGCCCTCGATCGCCAGCTCGCCATCGCCAACCAGACGCTTGCCACCCGCCGCCAGTCTGTCGATCTTACCCGCCGTCTCGCAGACGCCGGATCGGCGCCCCTCAGCGACCTCCGCCAGGCCGAGGAGCTTGAGTACACGGCATCCTCGCAGATTCCCCAGCTCCAGCGGCAGATACAGCAGCAGGAGAATGCGCTTCGCCTGCTCCTCGGCCAGAACCCGGGCCCCATCGCGCGCGTCGATGACCGTGCCCTCGCTCCGCCTCCACAGAATCCCCCCGTGGGCCTGCCTTCCCGCCTGATCGAGCGCCGTCCCGATATCCTCCAGGCCGAGCAGCAGTTGATTGCAGCCAACGCGCAAATCGGCGTCGCCCGCGCGCAGTTCTTCCCCCAGCTTTCCATCAGCGCGGCTGGCGGGGTCGGCGGTGACCAGTGGTCCAATCTCTTCGATCCCGGCGGTCACACCATTTATGGACTTGCCGCGCTCACCCAGCCCATCTTCGAGGGCGGCAAGCTGCGCGGCCAGCTCCAGCTCTCCGAACATCAGAAAGAGGAGATGCTTCTCAACTATCAGAAGACCATCGCCGGCGCTTTTCGCGATGTCTCTGACGCGCTCATCGCCCTCGACAAGACCCGCTCCACCCGCGAACAGCAGACCCTGCTCGTGACTGCGGCTCAGGATGCCACCCGTCTGGCCAGAATGCGTTATCAGGGTGGTGCCACCAGCTATCTTGAAGTCCTAACCACCGACTCGAATCTCTTCTCCGCGCAACTCAACCTTGTCAATGCGCAGGAGCAGGAAGCGCTCTCGCTGGTGCAGCTCTACGGATCGCTCGGTGGCGGCTGGGATTGATTCGGCGCGCTGATTTCCGTCGGAATCCTACCGCCCGTCTGCATGTCGGATATCGACGGGCGCCTCGCGGAGCCGGCCGCGGAAAACGGATCGGCTCCGGCGCGATGGCCCCGCCGCCGATCTTGGCCTTCGGTCACAGACCGTCGCAATCCCCCGTCCCGGCTGTTCCCCAACTCCTCACGCGTTGATCGCCATTCCTTCT
>JAKCDN010000155.1 GCA_021841795.1 Acidobacteriota bacterium
GTACGACATGGAGTCAACCACGCCCATGGACCGGCTGCTCTGCGGCGACGTCGGCTACGGCAAAACTGAAGTCGCCATGCGCGCCGCCTTCAAGGCCGTACAGGACTCCAGGCAGGTCGCCGTGCTCACCCCTACCACCGTCCTGAGCTTCCAGCACTTTGAAACCTTCAAGCGGCGCTTCGCCCAGTTCCCCATCGCCATTGAGATGATCTCCCGCTTCCGCACCGCCAGGGAACAGAAAGACATCGTTGAGCGCGTCGCCACCGGCAAAGTGGACATCCTCATCGGCACCCACCGCCTGCTCTCGAAAGACATCCGGTTTCAGGATCTCGGCCTGCTCGTCGTCGATGAGGAACAGCGCTTCGGCGTGCGCCACAAGGAGCGGCTCAAGCAGTTGCGCAAGGAGATTGACGTCCTCGCCATGAGCGCCACTCCGATTCCGCGCACTCTCCATATGTCGCTCGTCGGCCTGCGCGACATGAGCGTCATTGAGACGCCGCCCAAAGACCGCATGGCCATTCAGACCGTGGTGGCAAAGTTCGACGAAAAGCTCATCCGCTCGGCCGTTGAAGTCGAGCTCGAGCGCGGCGGCCAGGTCTACTTCGTGCATAACCGCGTGGAATCGATCTATGAGATCGCGTCGCGCATCCAGGAGCTGGTGCCTGCGGCCCGCGTGGTCGTCGCTCACGGACAGATGAGCGAGGGCGAGCTGGAAAAAGTGATGCTCGCCTTCATGCATCACGAGTTCGACGTGCTCGTGGCCACCACCATCATCGAGAACGGCCTCGACATTCCTCTCGCCAACACCATCCTCATCAATCGCGCCGAGCGCCACGGCCTCAGCGAGCTCTACCAGTTGCGCGGCCGTGTCGGCCGCTCGAATCGCAGAGCCTACGCGTATCTCCTCATCCCGCCTGAAAGCCAGTTGACCGAGATTGCCCGCCGCCGGCTCGCCGCCCTCAAGGAATTCTCCGACCTCGGCGCCGGCTTCAAGATCGCCGCCCTTGATCTCGAACTGCGCGGCGCCGGCAACATGCTCGGCGGCGAGCAGAGCGGGCACATCGAAGCCGTCGGCTTTGAGCTCTACACCTCCATGCTCGAAGCCGCGGTGAAGGAGCTCAAAGGCGAGGGTCGTGAAGAGCGGCCCGCGACACAGCTCAATCTCGGCATTGCCCTGCGCATCGATGAGGGCTACGTCCCTGAAGAAAACCAGCGCCTGCGCCTCTACAAAAAGATCGCCGGCGCGGCCGGCGAGGCCGCCATTCAGGAGATTCGCGCCGAAATGGAAGACCGCTACGGCCCGCTCCCCGATGCCACGGTCTATTTAATTGAGGCCGCTCAGTTACGCCTCGAGTGCGAGCGCGTCGGCGTGGCTCAGGTCGACCGCAAGCGCGGCGAACTGCAGATTCGCTTTACTGAGAATGCCGGCGTCGATCCCCGGCGCCTTATGCAGTTGGTTGCGCGCAACGCCAAGCGCGGAGCCCAGTTCACGCCCCAGGGCATGCTCAAAATGCCGCTCAAGGCCTCCCGGCCCGATGAGGTGCTGCTGGAGATTCGCGAACTGCTGGCAGAGCTTGGCAATTAGCTCCGCTCACCTCGCCGGCTCGGCCAACTCCTCTGTTTCTTCAAGCCTTCCACTTGATGTTGCAGCCAATGGATGGCTTCTGATCGGCTGAAACCGGTTCGCCCGCCAGAACCGCATCGATCGCCGCCCGCAGATCCTTGCCCGTCACGGGAATATCGTTACTCGGACGGCTGGCATCGTACTGTCCGCGATAGACCAGCTTGAAGTCGGCGTCGAACAGATATGGATCGGGCGTGCAGGCGGCCTGGTACGCATGCGCCACCGCCTGCGACTCGTCGTAGAGATAGGGAAACTGGAAGCCGAAGGTCTCAGCCTGCTGCTTGAGCCCGGCGGGGCTGTCGGCAGGATGCGTGGTGACGTCGTTCGCGCTGATGGCGACGATGGCCAGCGGCTTGCCTGCGTAGTCGGCGCTGAGTGTCCCCAGCGATCTCTCGATATGTTTTACGTAGGGGCAGTGCGTGCAGATGAAGAGCACGAGCAGCGCCTTCTGCCCGCGAAAGTCATCGCGGCGGATGGTCTTCCCGCTCACGGCATCGATGAGTGCGAAATCGGGAGCGATAGTGCCGAGTTCAAGCATGGTGGATTCGGTGCGTGCCATGGAAATCTCCTTCGGTGGGTAAACGGAGTTTGTTCTGTCGGCGAGTTGCGCTTGCTGAAGTCGGAATTCACCCGGAGGCAACTGCAAATCCTGTCGCTCCGCAGGGCAAGATGCACGCCTGCTTGGCTCAGGATGACACATTCACAATAAAGCGGCTTTTCTGCCGCGGGAAACCAGCGTCACGAACTCCGCTGCCGCGTCAGAACAATCCCGTCTGCCGCCCCGGCATCGCAATTCCAAAGTGCTCGTAGGCCAGGCGGGTGGCCACCCGGCCGCGCGGCGTGCGGTCCAGAAAGCCGATCTGGATCAGGAACGGCTCGTAGACCTCTTCAAGCGCGTCTTCTTCTTCGGCCAGGGTCGCGGCCAGCGTGCCCAGCCCCACCGGCCCGCCATCGTACTTCTGCATGATGGTCAGCATCAGCCGCCGGTCGATCTCGTCAAACCCGTGCGCGTCCACCTCCAGCAGCGTCAGCGCCGCGTTCGCCGTGGGCCGGTCGATCACTCCCGTGCCCCGCACCTGCGCGTAGTCGCGCACCCGGCGCAGCAGCCGGTTGGCAATGCGCGGCGTCCCCCGCGAGCGCAGCGCGATCTCCGCCGCACCGTCCTCATCGATGGGGATCTGCAGCACCTCCGCCGAGCGCTCCACAATGATGCGCAGTTCTTCTTCCGTGTAAAACTCCAGGCGCAGCAGGATGCCGAACCGGGCGCGCAACGGCGAAGAAAGCAGTCCCGGCCGCGTGGTCGCCCCGATAAATGTGAACGGCTTGATCTCCATCACATGCGTGCGCGCCGCCGGCCCCTGCCCGATGATGATGTCGAGCTTGTAGTCCTCAAGCGCCGTGTACAGCTTTTCTTCCAGCACCGGCTGCAGACGATGGATCTCATCCAGAAACAGCACCTGGCGGTCTCGCAGATTCGTCAGAATCGCCGTCAGATCGCCCTGAATCGTCAGGGCCGGCCCCGCCGTCTGCTGAAACCCCACATCCAGCTCGTTGGCAATAATCGTGGCCAGCGTCGTCTTGCCCAGCCCCGGCGGACCAAACAGCAGCACGTGGTCCAGGGCCTCGCCGCGCGTCTTGGCCGCCTCCAGCGCAATGGCCAGTTGCTCCTTGGCCTTGGACTGGCCGATGAACTCGCGCAGCCACCGCGGGCGCAGCTTCAGTTCGAAAGTCTGTTCTTCGTCGGCGCGCGCGGCGCTTACCAGGCGTTCGGGAGAGTTGTCGCGGACGACTGCCATTCTGAAGAGAAGTGTACAGCAAAGCCTGTCGCTGACCGCGGGCGTCATCCCCTCGGCTCATGGCCGCGTCCGCGGCCGGCCGCGCGCTGCCTCCGCCGCTGCATCGGCCTGCCTTTTCAGAGTCTTGCCGTCTCGGCCCGTCCCATCCTTCCGGCCCATCGCTCACCTCCCGGCCGCGCCTCTTCGCGGCCCCGGCCCGTCTTCCCCCAAACCCCGCCCGGCTGTTTATTGACTGACTTGGTGCGGGAGCCCAGAAGTAACACATTTGTGCAGGTTTGACGCGAATTTCAGTGACTTATAGTTAATGGCGTACAGGCCAGCTCGAGTCTGCCACGGCGCCACCGGTCCGGCGTCAAAACCAGCCGCAGATTCCGGAGGTCATCCATGCTTGATCGACTCGTAATACGGGCGGCCCTTCTGACTGCACTGGCGTTTACTGTTGCTGGCTGCACGAACCCCCTGGTGATCTCACTTGCGGTCACTCCCACCGCGCAAACGCTCTCCGTCGGCCAGACCGTGCAGTTCACCGCGACCGGAACCTACGGCCACGGCAGCAATCATCCCTCCAGCACTCAGAATGAAACCACCCAGGTCACCTGGACCTCGAGCTCGCCCGCGGTGGCAACCGTCAGCGCCACCGGGCTTGCCACCGCTGTTGCCCCGGGCAGCACCACCATCACCGCCAGCATCAACGGCTTTACCGGCTTGGTCACCTCAACCGCCACGCTCACGGTCTCCGGCTCGGGCGTAGGCTCTGGCACCACGCCCACCTCCGACGTCACGTCGATCACCGTCATCCCCGGTTCCCAGTCCGTGTCCTCGCCCGGCGGAATCGCCACCTTCATCCCCATCGGCACGGAGTCCACCGGCGCCACCATCAACCTGACCGGTGAAGTCGCCTGGGCCTCCAGCAGCAATCAGATCGCAACCGTCAACTCCGCCGGCACCGCTACGGCCGTCACGCAGGGCACCGCAACCATCACCGCCGTCTATACAAACGCTGATAAAACCGTAGCCACCGGCACCGCTGCCTTCCAGATCCTCACCAGTGCGTCCGAGCAGGTCACGAGCTTGAGCATCTTCCCCGGCTCCCAGGCCGCAACCTCGCTCGGCCAGCAAAGCCAGTTCACCGTGCTCGGCACTGAGAACGGCGTGCAATACGACCTCACCGGCCAGGTCGCCTGGACATCGAGCACCTCCTCGGTTGCTACCATTGATACCGCCCCCAGCCCAACCCCCGGCCTCGTCACCGCAACCGCCGCGGGCACCACCACCATCGAAGCCACCTACGTCAACAAGGATGGAAGTCATGTGGTCGCCACCGCCACCTACTCCGTCACCGCGGGCACCTCGCCGGAGCCGCTGCTCTCCATCAACGTCGTTCCCGCAGGAACCTCCGTCTCCAACAAAGGCATGACCGGCCAGTACCTCGCCTTCGGCACATTCTCAACTCCGCCCCTCGTGCGCGACATTACCGACGAAGTCTCCTGGATCTCGCTCCTGCCCGAGGTGGCCTCCATCAACTCCGGCGGAACTGCCGGCGAGCTCGCCGGATTGGCCACCGCTCAGGGCTACACCGGCAATACCGTCATCTACGCTGAAGACACCAAGACCAACCCCGACGGCACCATCGTCCTCTCGAACTCGCAGACCTTCACCTGCAAGGATCCCGTCACAAGCGTCTGCGACCAGCAGACCGCTCAGCCCCAGTTCGCCACCGTCACGATCTTTGTCGAGGGCGAAAATACCTCCTCCACCGGCGAGTTCGTCACCGCGCCCTCTGACACCGGGACTCCGAACCTCATCCACTGCGGCCCTGACTGGACCGGTTCCGGCGGCCAGGTCTGCACCGGAACCTATGAGACAGGCTCCACCGTGGTCCTCACCGAGAATCTCCCCGCCGGCAGCTCCTTCTTCGGCGGCTGGTCCGCCGGTGACGGCGTATCTCCCACCAACACCTGCCAGGAAGCGGGGGATCCGGTGAACTCATCCATCCTGCGGACCTCAACCACCTGCACGCTGACGCTCAACGGCAACGCCTCCGTCGGCGTCATCTTCTATTGATTCCCGGCCTGTGCTCGAAAAAAGCCGCCCTTCGGGGCGGCTTTTTTCCTGGCCTATCGAGTCGGTTGGCGCAAACTCCGCCGCCTGCCGCCGCTGCCGCGCGCCGGCCCTCCGCAATCGCCATTTAGACTGGAAAGGTCCGCTTGACTCCCATGACCCACCGGTTCCAGTCCCTTCGCCGCTTTCGTTTCAATCTGCCGCAACGGATCGCGGCGGGGATGCTTGCGCTCTTTCTCCTGCAGGGCTTCTGGGTCGTCAACCGGCAAACGCTCACTGACCGCGACTACCAGTACGCGCGTTGCGGCCGCGAGACCTGGGAGATGCCCTCGCTCCTGGCCGGCTACTACACCTCCTGCGGCAATATTCACGACGGCATTCTCGCCTACCGCATGGCGGGGCTCCCGCTCACGCTCAATCTCCTCGCGCAGCGCGCCTTCGACCTCGCGCGCAAGCCCGAGGATCGCGTGGTTCAGAAAAGCGGCCAGTTGAGCACCTGGGAGCTGCGCCACCAGATGACCCACATCCTGCTCCTGCTGCGGCTGCCCTTCCTCTTTGCGGGGCTCCTGCTGGGCGGTTGCATCTGGTGGGTCGCGCGGCGGCTCTACGGCAATCTCGGCGGTTATACCGCGCTGGCCCTCTACTGTTTCTCGCCCTCCGTGCTGCGTGCCTGCGTCACCCCCGGCCCTGAGCTGCTTGCCGCGCTCGGCGTCTTCGGCGGCGTCTACACCTGCATCGGCGTCGCCCACGCCATGCAGGGCCCCCGACGCAGATGGCGTCCGCGCATTCTGCTGCTCACCGCCATTCTCGGCGTCGCCGCGGCCGCCCATCTCGTCGCGCTCCCCGTCGCCGCCCTCCTCGGCCTCCTGGCCATGATCTGGATCGCAGACGGCCACAGGAGCCAGGCGCTGCCCGTCGTCCTGCTCGCCGCTGTCGGCGCGCTCCTGCTCGTGTTTGCCTGCTACGGCTTCTCGCCCGATGCTTACAGCTATGTATTTCGCTCCGCCGACGGATTTCTCTGGGTTTCGCTCGATCCGGCGCGGCGATTCTTCGCCGCCTTCGCCAACGGCGGTGTCACCGTCGCCGCTTGCGCCGCCCTCGTCCTGTACCTCGCCTCAGGCCGCTCCCGCTACTTCGGCAACTCCGCTCCGCTCCTGTGCGCCATCGTCTGCCTCACTCTCATCATGACCGGCTCGCCCGGCAGCCCCTGGCTCTGGGCGCAGCCCTTCCTGCTGACCTTTATCGGCGGCGTGTTCGCCGATGCCTGCGACGGGCCCCGCGGTCGCTGGGCCCTCGCCGCCGCCGGCGCCATTGTGGCGCTGCAGGCCGTGCTCTGCATCCTCAGTCTGCCCGGCATGGTCTAAGGCGATACACCCTGGGTCCGTCCCGCCCGTTGCGCGCCCGCAATCAAGTCCCTGCATCCCCCCTGCGCGCTTGCCGCGCTCCCCCTCCCGTTCCTCATCCTCGTCGCCGCCTTGCCTGCCCGGACCTTGCATCGCTGCGATTTCGCCCAAATCCTTCCTGTAATTAAAAGAAAAATAAAGGCTTATTTCCTCTCGATTACCTTGCTAAGTGCCGGGTCCAACCTCTAAAATAGATTCCAAGAGCTGCGGACCGGCCTCGCTTCTTTCCGGACTTTTTGTCGCCCTCCTGCACGCCCTC